>PEZQ01000007.1:0-128797 GCA_002763265.1 archaeon CG10_big_fil_rev_8_21_14_0_10_43_11
AAACCGTGCTTCACGAACTCGCACTAGACGCGTGCGCCACACCCCAGCCTGGACTCTTTACCTACATTAATAACAGCATTCGCGCACTCGTCACAAACCACTACATTTTTCAGGCAAACAATGAAGTATTATTTGATAAAGACGCTCAGGTGAATCTCACCCATGCACGACCTGCACGCGTAAACTTTAATACTCCTTGCAATACAAATCTTAGCATTACGTTTGGTGCCTACTATGAATACCATTGAAGAAGAACTCCTCAAAGACATGAATAAAACGCTTCAGGAACTGATTGTACGCGTTGAGGAATTAGAAGAACGCGTACGCGCCATTGAAACAAGAAAAAAGTAAAAACCCCGCGTTAGCTAATAACAATTGTTTCAGGAAGCATTTTGTATGTGGTTATTGCGCGCTCAAGCTTGTGCTCAACGCCTGCATAAATGGTGAGAATGGTTTCTCCTTTTTTGACTCTGTCTTCTACATGCTTGTGCAGGTACGCACCTGCTTCGCGGTCGCGCGGCGCTCCTGCAGCCCGGCATACCGAAGAGAGTGCTTTACTGCTAATTGAACTGACCGTTCCTGCACGAGCGGCTTTGACTGCTATTGAGAATTCTCCGACACGGATATCTTTTGGCTTGATTTCGGGGTTTCCTCCCTGGGCTTTGATGATTTCTTTGAATTTTTTGTATGCTTTTTTTGAATCAAGTAATTGTTTTGCAAGCACCTCACCTTTTCCTTTTGGCGCTTTGCCACCCATTTCAAGAATGCGGCCTGCAAGCCGCACAGATTTATCGCGCAAATCTGTTGGACCATCGTTTCCCATTAAGACCTTAAGCACGTCAATTGCTTCAAGCGCAGGACCAATGCCATTGCCTATTGGTTGTGAACCATCGGTAATAATCACTGAAACGTGCATGTTAAGCGCTTTTCCAAGCAACTCAAACTGGCGTGCTAAATGTTTTGCAAGACCTGAATACTGCACTTTTGAGCCCTCACCAAACGGAATGTCAATAAGCACCACATTTGAACCTGCCGCCTTCTTTTTTGCCATGATACTTGAAAGAAGCAACGCCTCAGGGTCAAGCTTCATGGGGTGTCTGATGCGAATTAATTCATCATCTGCTGATGCAATTTTAAGCGCCCCACCCCACGCAATACACGCGCCAACTTTTTTCACGATTTTTTTAAGCTCATGTGAAGGAAGCGACACGGGCGCAAACACTTCCATAGTATCAGCAGTTCCCGCAGGCGAAGAGATTGCGCGCGATGAGAGTTTTGGAATAGTAAGGCCGCCTGCAGCAACAATTGACACAACAAGGGGTGTTGTGCGGTTTCCTGCAACACCGCCAACTGAGTGTTTGTCAACAACGATTTTTTTGCCAAATGAAAGCTTATCGCCAAAGCTCACCATTGCTTTTGTGAGGTTTGCAATCTCGCCTACCGTCATGCCCCGCGTATAGATTGCTGAAACAAAGGTGGCAAGCTCAACTGAAGAAAGCGTGTTGTCAACTGCATTTTTGATAATGTCAAAAATTTCTTCTTTTACGAGTTCCTCACCATCCAGTTTCTTCTTTATTGCATCAAGCGCAAGCGGTTTTGCAATGGGTTCAATACTTACTTCTTCATTATTTCGAATGCTCAACTCGTCCCATACTTCTCTAAAAAATCCAATCTGGTCATAACTTACCTGAAATTCAGTAACATTAACAAGCACAATCATAGACTGCGCACCCAGGGTGACGCGAATCCGGTCAAGAGAGTGGATATCATAATCCTCAGCAAAGTTCTTGTTAATGGTTGCAACCATAGTGCCGCCCGCTTCAAAATCAAGTGTTCGCGCTCTAAGAATAGGAATCATAGCTACTACACTAATAGTGAATAGAACTATTTAATGATTGTTCAATCAAAACCTAAAATTAGGGTTGCATCACCCTCTTTAAGGCGCATGCGTGATGCGAGAAACGCGTGGGCTGCAGGCCCGGGAGATGATGAAACAGCAGGCACATTAGCAAAGGGAAGTGCAGGCAATACAACTTCATCATAATCTTGTTTTGTTGAGGGCTGTTTGTGTTTGAAAAACACCGTCAGTGGAAGTGACGGTTTTGGAAACGTGCTGTCATGGCTGAGCGCAATGCTTGTTGGTTTTTGAAGGCAATTGAGAACGCCCACGTTTGACGCGTCTTCAAAAAGCGTGAGCGCGTAGAGCTCTTGTTTTTCTTTTTTCAAAAGAACGCGCGCATGTGCAAGACCCTGCGTTTTGTTGAGCACCTCAAGGGCGGGTGGTGTGCGTGATTCAACGAGTTGTGTATTAAGCAGGTTTGAAGAAATAATAAAATTTTCAAGCACGCTTTTTGTGGTCTTGTCTGCTACGGGATTTTTCACACAGCCATCACACTGCCAGTGCTCGCCGTCAAAATGTCCAAGGCGCGTATTAAAGCAGGGGTATATCGTGCATGTTTGAGAACGCATACCTAGTCTGTAGAAAAAACACGTATTAAGTTTTTCTGCTCAGTCAAGGTCAATTGCGCGTCGCACGTCTTCAACTTCGCAGGTTTCAACGCCGTCAATGCTTTTGAGTTCATCAGCAAAATCATCAACTTTGTTTCCGATTTGCTCGTCAAACACAGCGTAGAGAATAAGTGATTTCAAGCCGAACGCGAGCGGTTGTTGTTCAACCCCCTCAACGCGACCATGTTTTGCAAGCTGTTCAACTGCTTGCTTTTCAATTGCCGTCAAGTCATCATCAACGCTTGAAGGCATGATTTTAAAGGTAACAATTACTTCTGCCATGGGTAACTCAACTCATCAGGGTCCGCTAAATCCGCAGGATGCGCACGTGTACTTAACTGCATTACTTCTGCACTTCCCGCAGCGCTTGATAACGTGAGCTAAACACTTTGGGCATTTAAATTGCACGGAGTCCCCGCTTACAAGCAAGTCCCTGCTGCAATTATCGCATACGTTCTTTTCCATGATACAGCGACTAAAACGAGCACTGCTTTAAAAAGCTTACTCAAAAATCAGTAAGGTAGTTGTCAAGCGCGTCTTGGGCTGCGCGTAGTGTATAGTCCGCCTCGCGCACGAGCTTCTCACCATACATAATAAAATCATACACGTCTTTTCGCAGCTCTATTGATGGTGCGCACATTTAAAAACATTTATCATACCAATACTACCATATGAAACAGGCAATTGTGTTGCGAAAAGATGTGGGCATGCAGGCAGGAAAACTCGTTGCGCAAGGCGCGCATGCATCAGTTGACGCAGCAGAAAAAGCGCGCAAAAAAAGTCCTGACACGTACGAGCAATGGACGCGTGAGGGTATGAAAAAAATAGTTCTTAAAGTTATGAGTAAAGAAGAAATTGTTGAGCTTTTTGAGCGTGCCAAAAAAAAGACAATCGCAAGCCTCATAAAAGACGCGGGAAAAACCCAAGTTGAGCCCGGAACCATCACGGCAATCGCGATTGGACCCGACCATGATGCGGTTATTGACCTGCTTGTACGCGACTTGAAATTACTCTAATGCGTCAATAAACCGAAGAAATGAGAATCGAACCATATTTCTTCTTGTTTCAAGTTCTTTAATAAATGCGTCCTCTTTTACGTGGGTGAGAAAAAAACGTGGCGCTTCTTTGTGCGCTTTTGCCAACCATGCTAATTCTTCATTTGTCGTGCTTATAAGCGGGCGCGCAATACCACGGGACGCGAGAAAAAGGTTGTATTTTGATTTAGTAAACATAGCGTGCAAAAACGCGTTTGACGCATTAGTAAGCGTGCACGATTCTATGCGCGGAACTTTTTTTGTGTGCGACACAACACGAATATCAAATACGGGTTTTGGAAAGTAGGTTTTAAAAAAACGCACCAGAAAGCGAGCAGGCGTTGAGCCATTATCAACCAGATAATACGTGGTGTTTGGAACAATCATGCGGTATTTTCGAATCACGCGTTTTACGCGTTTGAACAAGCTTTGCTCAAAACATGACGCGCACGCGCGCGTATTATTATATGTTACCTGAATGCGCGCGGGTCTCTTACACGAACTGCAAGTCATCTGTTACAGGTCTATAGCGCGCAACGCTTTTTATGTGTTGCCAAGCGCGCTTGAAAGAATTGAATTGCACAACTGCTGTTGTTCTTCACTTGAAAGCGTGTTGTATTCTGCGCTTGTAACGCTTGTTGCCTGCACCACAAGGTCATGACAATCCTGGTCAGTCATGTTAAGACCGCCAAGGGGCAACCCCCCGCCAAGCAATCCTGAAAGCCCGCCTGCAAGACCCTGACCAAGCGCGTCTCCGACAAGCTGACCAAACACGTCACCTAAATCTGCTGACGCATTTTGAGGGCCTGCATATTCTAAGGAAAGCAATTCGCCAATGCGCGTTGATGACTGGGGACTTGCAAGACTGTTAATGCCTACAAAGAGCATAATAAGCGCGATAACGCCAAAAATCGCAAGCTTGTGGTCATAAAAATAACTGGTAACCGCAAGCACCACGTTTTGCGGTGAATCTCTTGCGTGATGAAACAAAACAACATGCCCGGTTTGCTCGTCAAGGGTTAGTATAAAGGTTCGCCACTTGCACGCAACGCGCACAACCCATGTTTCTGCTTCTTTTTTTGCATCCTGCACGTGAACGTCTTCAAATCCTTTTTCATGCATGAACTCCTGGCAAAGACGCGTTGCTTCTGCTTGCGTCACGCGCTCAGACAAAATGCCTTTTGCCATGCTCGCATCTGCAAGACGCAGTACCAGAGCGCGCAGGCGTTGCACAATCACTTCAAGTGCTTCAAATTCTTTTCGTGAAACCTGCTTTGATTTCAAGCCAAATGTGAGCAGTTCTGCAACGATGTAAAACCCGATAAACGCGATAAACGCGCCGATAAAGTCACCAATATCAAAGGGAAGGCTGCTAAAATACTGCGCACCAATGATAACGCCCGCCCAATAAATTGCAACACCGCTAATGATACGAATTACAAGCGTGAGCGCTGAGGGCAGTTTTGCTTCAAACTTTGCTGAAAACTTGCCGCCAAGCCACCAGATAATAAAAAGCGCGGTAAGCTTGTTTAACCAAAAAAATATCTCGCCAAAACCAAGCGCGTCTGAAATAGTTGAAATAATATCAGCCATACCCATACCCACAAGGGCACGCGGGGCTTAATTATGTTTCGAAGAAATAGATTTATCAAATATGCGCACACGAACATACATAGGCTATGAAACGTATTGACGGCTCAAAATTTGAAGGCGGAGGTTCCCTGCTTCGCCTTGCAACCAGCATTAGCGCAGCAATTGGCAAGCCAATTGAAGTGTACCATATACGAAAAAACAGAACCCCTTCAGGACTCAAAATGCAACATTTGCACGCGCTCAAAGCACTCAGCACATTTTGCAATGGCACGCTCAAAGGAGCAACTATTGGTTCTGAGCGCATACGCTTCTACCCGGGAAGAACGTTTGAAAAGAACATCAGCGTCAGGATTCCTACTGCAGGAGCAACAACGCTTGTACTACAAAATTTGGTTCCAACAGCTGTGCTCGCGCACAAACCCGTTCAAATCAATGTATATGGAGGAACGCATGTGGCATGGAGCCCGCCTGCAGAATACTTTGAGCACGTGTTTTGTGATTTCATGAAAAACATAGGGTGCGACCTGCAGTTTAGACTGCACGAATACGGTTTTTATCCAAAAGGCGGCGGGCACGTGAGTCTTGCCATTACCAAAACAAACCTGCAACCCTTCTTGTTTGTTGAAACCGGCGCGCTTAAAGGCATTGACGCCCACAGCATTGCAACAACCCACCTCAAACAAGCGGACGTTGCAAAGCGACAACTCGAAGCATTTAAAAAAGAGTTCACAGACCAAACCATCACGGGCACAGCACAGTACGTGCAAAGCATGAGTGCAGGAAGCAACATTCATGCGCACGCGTACTACGAGCACGCAAAAATCGGGGTTGAAGTGCTTGGCAAAAAAGGCGTGCGCGCAGAACAGGTTGGAAAACAGTGCGCGCAAAAATTGCACGCTGAACTTGCAAGCAAAGCGCCGGTTGACGAGCACATGGCAGACCAGCTCATACCCTTCATGACACCAGGCTCGCGGTTTAGAACGTCACGAATCAGTTTGCATACTAAGACAAACCTGTGGGTATGCGAACAATTATTAAATTATCAGTACGTTGTCAAAGGTACAGAGATAGTATGCAAAAAGCAATAGAATGGGTAAAAAAAGCAAAAGAAGTAGGTATTATCTATGATTTTGATGTTGACGGCATCACCTCGTGCGCACTGCTCATCAAGCTCTTAGAAGAGCGCGGTGTTGTGGTCAGAAAGTTTGCTGCAAGCCCGCGACCATCGTTTGAGCGCAACCCCGCTTTTGAACTTGTTAAATACTATCCAGACATTGCAATTCTTGACATTTCACTTACAAAAGAAGATGTTGAACGCTTCAAAGACTTGCACGTGCTCAATATTGACCATCATGAAAGCGGGCTCCAGCGAAGCACAAAAAACGTGCGCATCTGGAAACATAAAGGAGCCTACACACCAACAGCAAAAATGGTATTTGAACTGGCAAAGAAAATGAGCAAAACGTTTGACGCGCATGACTGGATAAGCGCGGTCGGCGTGATAAGTGATTTTGGGGGTCCATGGCACACGAAATTTGTTGAGGACGTGCACAAAAAATACAATCTTGACAAGGGTGGTGACAACAAATTCTTTGACTCAAAACTAGGCGAAATCGCAAAAGTGCTTAATGCAGTTCGCACTGCAGGAGACATTACGCGTGCAAGCGTTGCTGTCAAAGCCGTGCTTGAGTGTGACGGGCCACACGATTTTTTTGAAGCGCGAAACCCAAAAATAAAACTCATCTACCGCTTGTACACAAAAATTCAAGAACGCATTGAAAGCGAGCTTGAACGATTCAAAAACAAAGCCCAGCGTTCACAAAACAGGATTTTGTTCATGCTCAAAGACCAGCACTACAATATTCGCTCAACGCTCTCAACCATGCTCTCAGCACGCCTTGAAAGCAAGACAATTGCCGTTGCAGAAATCAGAAACACCGGCTACATTCATATTAGTTTGCGCTCGCGAAGCGAAAACATTCTTGATATTATTGACGCAGTAAAAAAACAAATGGACGCAACCGGCGGCGGACACAAGAGTGCTGCTGCACTTACCATCAAAGAAGAAGATTTGGGCGCGTTTAAAGAAATCTATCTCAAACGAAGATGACCCCCTGCCGCTGCGTGTTCACGGCGCAGTGGTCAATAAACGTTTATTAAGCGCTAATGCTTTGCTCTTCTTCTTAGAGGGGAATAAGAGAATGTTAATTGCAGGCATTGAAGAAGCAGGCAGAGGACCGGTTATTGGACCGCTTGTAGTGTGCGGCGTTCTTGTTGAACAAGACCGGCTCAAAGAATTAATGAGTATTGGCGTTAAAGATTCTAAAATGCTCTCACCAGAACGCCGTGAAGAACTGTTTCCAAAAATCAAAGCAATTGCAAAAAAAGTACACTGCATCAAAATAACCGCTAAAGAAATTGACGGACGCGAAGAGCGCGGACTCAACCTTAATGACTTAGAAGCAATCAACATGGCAAAAATTGCGGATATTCTCAAAGCAGACCGCGTGATTATTGACGCGCCAAGCACGAATATTCCTGCAATAACAAAACAAATCAGGGACTTGATGAAACACGACTGCGAACTTATTTTAGAACACAAAGCAGATGTAAAATATCCGGTTGTTTCTGCTGCGAGCATCATTGCAAAAGTCACGCGCGATCAGGAAGTAGTAAAGATTGAAGACGTATTGAAACTTAAAATTGGTTCAGGCTATCCAAGCGACCCTATCACGCAAAAATTTCTTGACACGTATTGGAGCCAGCTCTCAGAGATTCCTTTTATCCGCAACTCGTGGGACACAATAAAACGGCTCAAAGCAAAAAAAGGCCAAATGAATATCAGCAAATATTTCTAAAAATCAGAATCGCCTGAACAAGAGAAACCCGGTCACTCATAGCAAACAAACAGTGCACAGAGTACATTAAAATGTGTTGGTATGAGAAGTGATAGCGAGGCGTGCCACGCCGCGGAAGTTGTGACACGCCCCTATCACTCCAGCAAATAAGGAGTGATTATAAGCAGTGATGACAACCAAGCATTGTACCGCGCTTTTAAACCTTTTCTTATACCACGCACTATCACGGTTTAAACATTAACTGACTCCGACAACAAAATTCTTTGGATTGACCTTTTTGTTTGGCCTGCTTGTAGCGCACAAAGAGCGCGGGAATCGCACGAACACGGGCTCAGGAAAGGTGTCATGGTCAAGAAGCGCAACACCCTTGTTGAGGCGCGTGATTGCGCGCACAAAATCATTTGGATAATACCGATAAATCTCTGCGCTCAGCTCTTTTGCTTTAAGGCGCGTGAACACGCGCGTTGCCATGTTTTGCAGGATGTTATCATCAATCTGGCTTGGGTATTGTTCTACGCCAAGAAGAGAGAGTCCTGCAAATCGTCCGCGCTCGGCAATGTTTTTTACTCCTGCTTTTACGCCGCTCAAAAAACTTTCAGAACCCATTGAACGGTGCGCGTACTTGCTTAATTCATCTACAAAAAACACAACGCGCTTGACACCGGTTTTTTCCTCTAAAACTTTTGTTTCCAGATACGATTTTACGTGCGAGAGGATTTTTTGAAAAATCATGCGCTGCGCAGTTGAGGTCATGAGCACATCATTTAAATCAAACGTGACAAATGTTTTTGGCTGAATCACGCTCAGTAAATCAGGAAACACTGATTTTTTGAAATTTTTATTGATAAATTTCTTGCTTGCAAGATTGCGCAAGTGCTTGATTGTTTTTCGAATGGTTGCTGCATGATGGCTTCCGGGAACCCGTTTTTCATTATCTGCTGCTTCCTGCCACTCTTCGAGCAGGCGGATTGCGTCATCAAAATTCTCAATATCAGGCATTGACCCAAGATGTGAAACAAGAATGCGCGCGTTCTCATCGTCTTTACTCTCAGAAAAAAGCAGATTCAAATCATACTTAATATCTTTCCATGAGAGCGTGAAATCCTTTTCTTTACCATCTTTTCGAAGCGAAATCCCTGCGGGTGCAAACAACTGGAAATTCAGCCATTTCAAATCAGTCATGTTAAGCGCGCGCCACAAGCGCTCATCTTCACTGGTAAGTTCCTCATTAACATAGTCAAGCCACAATAAGTCCTCACCCTTCACGTTAATGCCAATCACGCACACGTCATCCAAGTTTTTGAGTGCAAGAAGCGCGGCGTTAAGCGCCATATTGGTCTTAGCATAACCGGTTTGTCCGCCAATGTTGATGCCTTGCGCTTCTTTTCCAAACAAGTACTGGTCAGGAAGCAGGATAAGCGCGCTCTGTTCTGAAACGTTTCCTGTCGGCGTTGTTGAAAACCCAAGGGGAATGCCTTTGTCAGGCATGCCAAACGCGTATTTGACGCCGTGCGCGGTTGCAAGAAACACTTTTTTCTCACCAGACACGGGCCGCACGGTTCCGCTCAGCCAGCGCAGGATTTTTGCGCGCGCAGCCTGGCAAATAAAGCGGTCTGTTTTGCTCTCGTATTCTGCATCACCAAAATTGTGTGAAGCAAAGGCTTCAAGAGCGGAAGCATAATCCATGTTTTCAGAAACGCTCTCAACAACAGCAAAACACACGTCCGTATCATCTTTGATGCCAATAACGCTTCCGGGCTCTAAGAACTTGACATTAGCGTCCTTGTGCACCCAGAAGTGGAAGTGCTCAACCGTACTTGACACACTCGACGCTGTTGAAAATGTTTTTCCCACAAGAATCTCTTCATTAAGCATAACTTAGCTCGCCTAGGCCTGTGTGTGCAGTGGGCGTTATTAATCATTATTGTAAAGCATCACGCAAGAAAACAGACACGAGCTGGATTGACGGAAGCTTTGATGACAAGAACTTCTCGCACACGCTAATAGGGTAGAGTTTTTTTCCGCTCTGATGCGTTTTCATGTCAAGAGGGAAGCGCTCAGAATGCACAAAACCCGCAAATGCGTTCACGTCGCTCACGCTCTGACAAATAGCGTGGGGCACTTCCACGCGCACAACTGAGTAGTACGGGTCTTTTTTTGGAAACAATTTCTGATAAAAAGAAACAACCGGTTTTGGGTCTTTGTCATCGCCCATTCCAAGCGTGAACGCTCCTGTTCGCTGGCCGTGTTTGAGCGAATAAAACACGCTCTTGTCTGGCACGTAGAGTGATGCGTGGCGTTTTATCACGCCAAGCACATTAAACCCCGGCGTGAAGACTTCAGGAAACACAAGCCTGCCGTCATACACAATGATTTCATCACTACCCACAATTTTAAGTGATTTTTTAAGAAGCGTGCGCTCCAAATTCTCACGAAGGCTTGAGGAACGCGCATAATACTCTAACGGGTTTTGGGCATCAACGCGTTCAATCGGCAATGTTGATTCAAAAGGTTTTGGACTGCTCGTAATAAATGAAGCGTGCATAAGCGGCTCGCCAAAGGGCGTTATTACGCCGTCTTTTCTTCGCATGATTGCTGCTCCTGAAAAATGCACAAACAATGGGTGCGTGTCAATCTCTCCAAGCATAAGCGTGCGCTGGATGCCATCAATAAAATACACTGACGAGAACTTTTTTGAATGGTGCGCAATATCAAACGTGCCCGTGTCAATGGTGGTTCGCACGCTTGCCTGCTTTTGAAACGGTAACGGGTCAGTGCGCTCTTCTTCCAAGAACAGGTCGTGACTGCCATGAAACCCTTCAAGGGATTCAACACTTTTTTTAATACCAAGAAATAATGACTTATCCATTCCCTTAATTGCACATATGTTTGATTAATAAAAAAAGTGGTGTTCTAGCTTCCAATATTCACTGCGCCCGCAAACTTGCACTCGCAAAATCCGTCCACGAGCTCACCATAATCAAACCCTTCATCAAGACAGAAATTGTTGCAGCGAGCGCGCCCTGACTGGAAAATCTCAATTGAGTATGATGAAAGAAATGTATCAATAAACGTTTGCGCGTGGGGATTAACTGCGTGCACAAATGAATAGTATGTGTACACGCCAAGCACTAAGAGAATAAAAAGAATAACCATCACGCGACCTGCCTGTTTTGCATACATGCTCCAGCGCTCACTCCATGACACGCCAAAAACAAATCCAATCAAAAAACCAATCACGTGACCCAAATCCCCTGACAAAACGCCTTGCGCAATTGCGGTTTCAAGACTCAAAAAACTGTACGCGCCAATGAGGGCAAGCTGCACAATTGATGCAATAAGCACATCAACAAAAAAGGTAATCTTACTAAACGTGACCTCCTCTGTTTGTGTTGCAACCTGTGTCTTACCAAACACAAAGGAGTACGCGCGCGTTTTTTTAACAGCAAGCGGATTCATTACAAACGCAACTGCCATAATGGTAAAAATTGAGCCTGACGCGCCAACCAGCAAGTTTGCACGACCATACGCAAGCGAGCTGAGCAGGAATGCTGCAGCCCCGCCAAAAAAGAACACAATTGCGTATTTTCGCACGCCAATCAAATCCTCAAGCAGGTTTCCTATAAAATAGAGCAGGCCAAGATTAATGAGTAAATGCATGATGTTTGCGTGCATGAAAAGTGCGGTTATTGCCACATACACCCTGCCTTCAAGAAAGTTTCCAAGACTGTAAAAAAAGTTTTTTGCAACAAACTCTGCGGGCAGGAATTGGGCAAAAACAAAGGTTAGCACGCACAAAATAACCAGTTTGTTTGTAAGCTTCATACCCTGTGTAATGAGTAAGATTAAAATATTTAAAAATACCACCTAGAATAGTATGAAACGGGGAATGTTAGCTACACTTATGGTACTCGTGCTTGCTACGCCTGTTCTTGCACAAAGCATTTTCGACTCGCAAACCCTTGACGGCGGTTTTTGGGAACCGGTTGGCGGAGAACTCGCCTACACTAATGGGCTTGTCGTAGCGTACGGCTTTGCAGGAGGCGGATTTGTAGCAGTGCTTGTTGTCATTGTATTCGGTGGCTTTGTCTTTTACAAATACAAGTACCAGAAAAAAGACCAGGCAACCGGCGAACTCGTGCGTTTTGGCAAATAAGGCCAGTAAAAAGCGCAAAACAAGCAGTTTAAGAGCGTCAAAGATAACATGTGTTATACAGAACATAATTTCTTATATTATTCTGCCCATTCAAAACACACGGTGAGGAGGGCATGAAGTTTTTACATTTCTCAGACACGCATATAGGTAAACGCAACTTCAAACTTGAAGAGCGCGAAGGTGATTTTGAACGCGCATTTGAGCAATGCGTGAGTCTTGCGCTCGAAGAGCAGGTTGATTTTGTGATTCATGCAGGCGACATGTTTGACATTGGCAGACCAAGCCACAAATCAATCGTGTTTGTTATCACCCAGCTCAAACGCCTTAAAAAACAAAATATCCCGGTATTCACCGTTGCAGGAAGCCATGACATGAGTAAAGATGATACTGTGCTTTCTATTCTTGAAAAAGTCGGGCTGATTGTAAACCTGTCAAGCCAGCGCTTTTTTTCAGTGGAAAATGACAAGCTTGTTCTTGACGGGGTTGTAGTAGGTGACGCGTTTGTGTGCGGCGTTCCGGGACGACAAGCACAGATTAAAGACATTTTCAAAGCACTCACTATAAAAGAGCACCGCGCAGCGTACCGCGTGTTCGTATTTCACCACACTATCTCATCTATTTCTCCTGTGTTTGAAGACATTCCAACCGCGCTTTTGCCGCGCGGCTTTGATTATTACGCTGGCGGGCACTGGCACCTGCCGTTTGACGAACCGTATGACACGGGAATGATTGTGTATCCGGGCTCGCCTGAATTTGTGGAACTCAAAGAAATGCGCCATGGCGGACTAAAGGGCGTGGTGCTTGTTGATACTAAGAAAAAAACGTTTAAGCGCATACCCCTTGCCACGCGCGACGTGCGTGTTGAGCGCGTTGACTGCACGAACATGCTTGCAGATGACGTAAATGAGAAGTGTTTTTCTCTTCTTAGCAAAAACCACGGAACCCTGCTTGTTATTGAAGTGCACGGCACACTGCGTGGAGGAACAAAAAGCGAGATTAACAAGTTTAACATCAATGAAGAAGCACAAAAACAAGGGTATTTGTATTGTAATGTGCGTACTGCTGACGTGTTAAGCCCAAACCAGAGCGTGCGCGTACTCTCAGCAGGTAAAAGCCTTAAACTCATTGAAGCAGAGTACCTCACAAAAAAAGGGTATTTGCCACGCCAAATTGCTCTTGGGCAAAAAATCATTCAATCTCTTGGCGATTCAACAAAAAACGCGACGCAGATTCGTGATGCTCAAAAAGAATTAGTAGAGGAAATTGACCGTGATACTTCGAACTATCGAATTAACTAATATTCGCTCATACCTGCATGAGAGTATTGGCTTTGATAAAGGCATTACGGTTATTACCGGGAGAACCGGCAGCGGCAAAAGCACTATTCTTATGAGCCTTGAATACGCGCTTTTTGGCAATGCAGCAAGCGTTTCTGGAAACGCCCTGCTTCGAAGAGGCGCGCACGAAGGAAGTATTCGTCTTGTGTTTGAACACGCGGGCCACGAGTACGTGGTTGAGCGGGGGCTTGTGCGCATCAAAGAAAAAGTAAGCTTCAACAAAGATTCGCTTGCGCTCTACAAAGACGGCGAGCGCGTGCCGGTTATCAGCAGGGTTCGCGACCTTGATGAAATGATTTGCGACATTCTTGGCTACGACGCGGACGCAAACGCGTCTGAACTGTTTAGCGTAACCTCCTACACACGCCAGGATGAAATAAAAAAACTCATGACCCTCTCATCAGAAAAACGCCAGGAATTTATTGATAGCATCCTGCAACTTGCAAAATACAAGCTCGCATGGGTGAACATAAAAGACCTTGTTTCCCATTTTTCTCAGGAACTCAGCCGCATTGACGGCATGCTGAGCGCAAAAACGCGTCTTGAAGCAGAACAAAGCGAACTAATCGCAAAAAAAGAAAAAAAAGAAAAGGAGTATGCGCATGCAAAAGCACGTCTTAGCGCATTGCAAAAAAAACAGAGCGAACACGAAAAAAAACACGCACGCACGCAAGAGCAGTATAGCGCGCTTAAAAAACAACAAGAACACGTGTATCAAAAAAAAGCGCGCATACACAGTCTTGAAACACAACAAGACGCTATTGCAAAGCGCATTGATGAGATTGAAAAAAAACTGCCGGACCTTGAAATCATGGTTGCAAAAAGCGGGGCGCACGAATTTGACCTACTGTTAGAAAACAAAAGTAAAACCCACGCACTACTAGAAACAAAACAAGAACACGCCAAAAAAGCAGAAGAAGAAGAAAAGCGTATTCGCGCTCTTGGCATTGGGGCGTGTCCAGTATGCAAGCAAGAGGTCAAACATGAACATGTTTTGCAGGTTTCACATGAATACGCTATTACTCTTGAACAATTGCACAAAGAAATTGACGCACTCTCACAAAATCATGAACACCTTGCAAAACGTGTTGAAAACGCACGGGAAGGGGTGCGCGCAAAACAAGAACAAGACGCGCTAGAAGCGCAAAAACACGAGCTTGCAACAGAACGCACGCACAGGTTAGATGAACTTGCAACGCTACATGCTGAGGATGACAAGGGCGTGTCTGAAAAAAACATGCACGAGCTTGAAGCAGAACGTGAAGCATGCATTGCGCGCGCAAACCAACTGAGCACAGAACGCGCACAGCTTGAAACACAGAGCGCGTACTTGCTTGAAGCAATAAGCGAACATGAAGAACAGATTAAACAAAAAAAAGCAGAACAAGCACAGATTAGCAAGCAAGAAGCGCAACGAAAACAGGTGAGCAACGTGTGCGTGTTTCTCTCAAATCTTCGAGAAGATGTGCGCAACATTCGTGAAGTTGTTCGCGACACCTTTCTAGACGCGTTTAAAGTTGAGTTTCACAAATACTTTGAGGAATTGCGCCGTTTTGAAGAAGAATACACCGTTGATGTGAAAACCGATTACGAACCAGTAGCGTACGCAACAGACGGGCTTGAAGTCAGCATTAACGCGCTAAGCGGAGGGGAGAAAACAAGTGTTGCACTCTCGTACCGGCTTGCACTTGCCTATATTGCTGCAGAATTAGGCGGGGTGTCACAAAGTGAACTTCTCATTCTCGACGAGCCAACGGTTGGTTTTGACAGTGAAGATGTGCGCTTACTTCCTGAAATCCTTCAAAGCATTCGCATACCCCAAATCATTATTGTAACGCATGAAGAAGAACTCAAAACCGCTGCTGACGTGAATTATATTACGAACAAAAAAGCAGGCGTGACCCGCATTTCTGCTCAAGAATTTCAACACCTTCCTGGAAGGTGATAAAACGCGCGCCACGCTCTTTAGCATACGCAATAAGTGCTTCAAGATTTTCTCGCGTGTAGGTTCCTGCAGGCGTAGTGTACGCTTCAAAACCTGCCACTCCAGAAAGCGGGACAAGCTCCCAGGGGTGGAGTGAAACAACAACAAACACGTGCGTATTGTTTTTTTGACGCGCAAGGGTTTTGTCATACACATCAGTCCACACTAACGGATAGGTTGTGGAAGGATAAAAAAGAGGGGCTGATGTGATGCGAGTCAGGTTTGTTCCTGCAACAAGCATGGGGTATTCGCGGTCGTGGGAACCCTCACTGGTCATGCCTTGTTCGCTCAAGACGCGCAACAAAACGTCGGTTGTGTACTGGTAGGGTGCGCGAAAACAGGTGATGCGAACACCACTTGCGTTCTTGATTTCATCAATGGTTTTTACCACAATGTCGCGCGTCTGCTCATAGGAAAGACCAGTAAAGTTTTCATGCTCGTATGCATGACCGCACAACTCATGACCCTCTCGCGCGAGCGAGCGAACAAGCTCAGGGTATTCGCGCGCAACATTGCCCGTAACAAAAAAGGAAGCGCGCACGCCCTCGTGCAAAAGCAGTGCGCGAAGATAATCTAATCCCTCAGTGAGTCCTTTTGTGGTGTTAAGAACAGGCACGAGGTCTCTTTCCGTATCAATGCTTATAAGCACGTACTCGCGCGTAGCAGGCAGGTTCTCCACAAAGGAGAGCAAAATAAGGATGATTGTCAGCGTGACAAAACTTATGTTATACCTATCCATTTTGTTAACACCACGTTTAATCCAATCATGAACACGAACGCTCCAACAAGGCTTGCAACTAATCCAAAGGTGCTTTCAAGACCAAGCAGTTGCAGGGGTTTGAGCACGAGAATGAAATGCGCAAGATACGCCAGCAAGGGGTTTTGCCCATAGGGAACAAGAATGCGTGATATAATGCGTTTGAGCGCACCTGTGCGCAACAATTCGTAGAGTGAAACTGCAAAAAGAAACACGCTCACTTCAAGCATAACTGAGTGAGGGTTGCGTGCATAAAAATTGATTGGCGCAATTGCCACGTGCGTAAAAAGCGCAAACAGCGTTAAAACAAGTGCGATATTGCGGATTTTGTGCATGAATGCCCTCTTGTTTTTTGCGTCAGTATACGCCCATGCAACAAGCACGCCTACCAAAAAGAGAGGAAGCAGATTAAGCGGTGAGAAAAAGCCGCGAAACAACGCGTTAATGACCATGCTTGGCATCACTGATGCATCACGCACGCCAGTACATACGGGAAATTGTGCGCTCGCATCATACACCAGAGGTTTAATAATGGGTTGGACAATAACTAACCCCATAATGATAACAAGAAGGGTTCGCTTTGAAGGCTTGCACGAAAGAAGCGCAAAAGAAACAAGCGCGGTAATGCCCACACCCTGTATTGCCTCGCTCCACGACTGAAACATGCAAAAATCCCACATAAGCGTAGTAAAGAGCGCTGAGAACGCGATGTAAAACCCGTAATGCACAAGAACGTGCGCTGCATTCTGCTTCCACGATGCGCCACGCTTTTTCCTGCTTTTTAGGGACAAAAACAATCCTGCCCCGCTTGTTGCAAGAAACAGGGCAAGTACTGAAAAATGCGGGGGCATGTTAAACGCGCGGATAAAAAAAGGCGCGTCTGCGTACACGTTTTTTGTTGAAAAAAAATCAAACACTTGCCAGCCTGCCATTTGCAAAATAGCAAGACCGCGTGCAATATCAACAAAAGTTATTCGCGCCATGTGTGCGCTACAAGAGGGCGCGCGTTTTTAAGAATTATTATCTTTTTTGATTACGTGCTTTCCTTTCTTTTTTGGAACAATTTTGACACTCGCGTTTTGAAACGTTTTTTTGAGTTCCCTGCCCCCAAACAATTCATGTAAAAAAATGGCAAGACTGCTAATCTCACTGTGCGGCTGGTTTGTTACGCTCACATTGTACGCGGCGTGCTTGTACACGTCAGGCGGCACTTTTGACGCGCCAACAACAACAAGAAGCTCATCTTTTTTTCGCAATTGAGAAATCACGTTTTGAACAGGCTCCCCATACATAGTAAGGTGCACTACTGTTTTTGCATGCTCTTTTATGAGGGCGCGCCAATTTTTTTCGTAGCGAACAAAAAATTCTCCGCCCCATTTCCTGCTCGTTTTGTTCACGCTTGACACAAGCGCGCTGTCAGACTCACCGCACAAAATACCGCTTGTTGCGCCAAGCGCGCGGGCGGTAAGAAACACGTGCGTGGTGACGCGTTTATCGCGACTCTTGCGATGGTTAAGCCGAAGCACGCTCACGTTCTTCATCAATAATCTCCTTTAATACGCTTGCGCGCACAAACCCGCGCACTACGCGGTCATTAATCACAAGAAAAGGAAAGGAATCTACTTCATATCGTTTCATCATCATTGTGATAAGCGGGTGGCTTGACGTGCCGTCAAAACCAACAATAAACAAGTCTTTAGCATAGGTATCAGACAAATATGATAAGACAAAACTTTCGTAGTCGCATTCATGGTTTTGTGGCTCACAATAAAAGTACACAAGCGTCTTGTGCGCGAACTCGGATTTCACGGTTTTAAGAAGAAGCGTTGAGAGTGTGACAAGTTTTTCTTCCTGCTCTGCATAAAACCCTTGTGATACAAGGTCTGAAGTCATGTATTCGCGAAGCCGGCTGTGCACTGAATCAATGCTTGCAAACGCGCTATACACGTCGCGCTGGAGTTCTGACTCATTTTGTTCTTCAAATTCAAGCGCGTACACGCGCGATTCAACTGCGCGCATCTGGTCAAGAATGAATTGCTCGCGGGCAGTGTGCGTAAAACCTGAAAACGCATAGCCGGCAAGCACAATAGATGATGCAAGAACAAGGTTTAGGGCAAACAGGTAGACAAGTTTCTTGCTCACAGGTCGGTTTACCATGCGCGATGTGCACCTTTAAGTTCAAGCAGTAGTGAATATAGCCAAATCGCGCTATTTAAAGGTAAGTACACAACTAAAAAGAAGGGAAAAAACAAGAGATTTATGCCCATTTTTTCGCGCGTGTGATAGCGCACCACTACCAAAAGCACAAGGGCAAACATAAGGGAAGTAAACACAAAGAAACTGACAATATCAAGGCTCACAAAATAGGATTGTAATTGTGTGACAACCATTTCAAGACTAAGCTGAGGTGAGAAATCAGCGGATTTTAAAATGGTAATAATATCAAAGTCAACCAAATAGAGCTTGTATATAGCGCGCAAAAATGAAAGAGTTTTTCGCGACAAAACAAGCAAGACAAGCGAGAACGAATAAAACACGAGCAAAAGACTTGCAATGTTGAGGGGAATAATAACGGCACTAAAATTCCCGTACTTAGGACTTAACACAACATCAGGATGCGCGCGCAGTGAACTGATAAATCCTCTCTGCCAGCGCACGCGCTGGCGAACAAATGCGCGAAGCGTTTCTGGCACAACCGTGTGCGCAATAGGTGAGAATGCGTAGCCAATCTTGTATCCTGCTTTTTGTATGCGAAGCGCGATTTCCATATCCTCAGTCATAGCAGTATTATCAAACCAGCCAATCTCATCTATGACCTTTTTTTTGTACATGCTAAACACGCCAGGCGTGACATACATTGAGTCAAGAAGCGAGAGAATTCTCCGCCACAAAATTGAAAACAAGTATTCAAAGTATTGGAGTCGTGCAAGAAAACCGCGCACATTCCAGGGCAAATAACGGATTGAAACTGCGCCCGTATTTTCATCCTCAAGATAGGGCAACACCTGTTTGAGCGTGTCAGGTCCCACTTTTGAATCCGCGTCAAGCACGACCACTGCCTCGCAGCGCGCGTCAAGAAACTCGCGCGCATAATTGACTGCCAGCGATTTTTTTCCGCCGTTCTGGGGCGTGCGCACCACTTTCACGTTTGTTACGTTCTTGAATGCTTCAAGAACGTGGGCTGTCTTGTCAGTTGACGCGTCATCAACTACTATGATTTCAAACAAATCACTTGGATACTTGAGTTTAAGCAGGCTTGCCACGCACTTGTGAATTGAATCTTCTTCGTTGTGTGCAGGAACAATAATAGAAACAAACCGTTTGTTAAACTGGGTTGGCTCGCGAGAAAGCATGTTTCGATGCGCAACATAAAGGAGTATCCAGTACAAGTTGAGCACTAATGAAATGACTGCGGCAATAAGCACAAAGCTTCTAATAATCATTGTCTGCTCTCCCCCTATGGTTTTATGAGCTCATTTAAAAGTATTGTGGCATAGCTTCCTTTCTTGAGTGTAAACCGGATTGTTACTGGTTTTGTTTTAAGCACGCGAAAATCGCGCACGCGCACAAAGGCTTTTCGCTTTTCACCAGCACTGCTCACCTGTTTTTTGAGTGTTTGAAAATCCTCAAAACTAACATCCTCTTTTTCAAGCAACTCGCGCATGTCCGGGTCATCTTCCCCGCTTCGATACCCAGGCACGTCAACAGTAACGGGTTGTTTGTGTTCACGTATTTTTTTTGAAAGACAGCGGTTAAACAGATATGACTGGTACGCGTGCACGTATAAGGAGAGCAGTTCTCTTCTCAAACGCAAAAACGCGGTTTTAAAACTCCCCTCAAAACGCGCAAGAAATTGGCGCTCGCTCCACATGCTTTGGGGTAATTCAACCGTGCCAATATCAGGCCACGCGTCAAACAATTCTTTTCGCGCGCCACGCCACGCGTCAGGCTCGTTTGTTCCGTTAGTAAGAAGCATTTTTGCTGCGTGCTCAAAATCGCCTTTTACTAAGAATTTTCCCACGCGATGCGTGGTTCCATTACCAAACCGTTGCTTGCCATAAAAGTTTGGCATGCAAAAATTCTTCTCGCTAAGCTCTGCTACAAAACTATCAACAGGCAGAATCGTGTCTCTGAGTATAACCTTGAATCGGTTGCCCCACAAGGCGCCAATCGTAAGCGGGTAATTGCTGTACGCATACGCATTAAGGCGTATATCAGCTTCTTTGAAGGGGTGGAAGTTTTGCGTTGGAATGCTTATGCGCTGCGCAGTTATGGCGCGCTTGTCTTTTAAGCCAGCATAGCCAACTCTTGCGCGCATTTCTTTTTCAACGCGAGACACTGCTTTGAGCGTGGTGTAGTCCTGCTTGACCAGGGTTGCGTGCACGTATTTTTTTGGTTTTTTCAAAAAAAACAATGCATCACTAATCTTGTTTGCAAGTGTGGGCGTAATGCTTGTCTGACCGTAATAGTCGCGCTCTTCAACAATAAAATCAGAAAAAAACGTGTTAAACGTCCCGCCGACGCCGGGGCTTTGTGTAACATACTGCAAAATGCCAAACTCATCTTCGCGCATCATATGCGGATGCCTATCACGGTTGTTGTAGTATCATTTGTGCAACTGCACGTGCAGAAAGGTCGTGTGCGTATGTCAAGCTCTTTGTTATCAGTTTTGTTCAAGTCATAATAACAATCACATGAGAGTGTGGGGTCAGTGAAGTATTGTTTCATTTCACTGCCAAATGCAACACACTGCTCATCTTGCACAATAAAATCTTTGCGCGCCGTATAATCAAAAGTAAATGACACGCTAAAAGGGGGTAAGATTTTCCCTGTTGGCTCAACATGAATGCGATAGCCTTGCGCAAACAGGACAAACCAGAGTGAGCCAAGAGCAAAAACAAGAAGGGTGAGGGTTACTTTCATTTCAAAAGAGGTGAGAACACGTTTTGCAAAGCGTGCTTTTTGCATTATGCTTTTGTTAAGGGTGAGTTCTTTTTGGCTCATACCAGTATATGCTCACTTTTCCTGCGCTTATATACATTATTGCACGTACAAAAATGTAGGATACAAAAAAAAGAAAAAAAAGAGAAAAGTAAAGGGTGTATACACCCTTTTTTCTTAAGTTTATGCTGAAGCAGCTTCAACAACTGCGATGTCGCTTACAACTGTGGTGCCCGTGTTGAGCATCAAGCTGTTTTGTGCGTACATACTAAAGTCGATTGGAGCTCCTTGCAACAAGCTTGCAGCAACTGCGCGTGCAGCCATCAACGTGTCTTCACCAGCAAGGCCGGCAATAACAAGCACGTCTTGACCGTTGAAAGCGCTTTCTACAAAGTCGATTTGTGCGTATCCGCTTGCGCCGTACGCAATCAAGTCTGTGTAGTCAATGCTTCCTGCAGCAACAAGGTCCACAACAATTGAGTTGACTGCGCTACCACCAAGAGCGATGATTGGCTTATCAACTGATGCTGTGTCAATGTCTGAGTCGAGCAATGCAAAGCCTGGACTGACTTTGTTAATGCTTACTGCTTCGCCAGCTGAGCTGACCAACTTGATGCCGGTTCCGCCAACTGTGGTGTTTTCACCTGCTGCCAAGGTAACTTCTTGTGCTGCTTTTGTTCCAACCGTAAGCGCAAAGCTTCGGTCAAACAATTTAAACAACACTGAGTCGTCCACGGTATCCAGGTTTTCGTTACTGTCACCAAACGTTGTAGCGTATCCTGCTGTTGCGTTACCATCTACCAAGTAAATTTCAGACTTGTAGTCTGTGAGCTGGTAGTAGGTTGACGTCAAGTTTCCGCTGTTTGTTGCAAAGTCGTTGTCGGCTCCCCACTTAAATGCAGTTGCAGTTGAGTCTGCACCATTCCAGTTAACATCTGTTGCTGCATTGAATGACGCGTTACCGCTTGATGCATCAAAGTGGAAGTCCACTGCCAATGCTTGTCCGTCTGGTTGTGTAATAGTCACTACATCTGAACCATCGTCCCAGGTAATGCGTGCGCCGTATTGGGACACGTATGTTCCATAAGACTGAGTTGATGTAAAGACTTTACTTGAACCATCGCGGGTGTACAAGTTGGTAACAACTGCATCGAAGTTTGCATCTGCACTGTACTGAATAAGTGCTGCTTTAGCTCTCAAAATGACTGCATCCTTTGTTGTTCCGGTTTTGACTGAGTCAAAGTACGTCACGTTGATTCCTGAAGGAGTCACGTGGCTTCCGGTTGTTGGAATGGTTTGCCATGTTGCTGATGTTGGCGAGCTTCCCGCTGTCAAGTTGTTAGTTGCTACAGGGTATGACGCATCCCAAGATAGCGAGCTGTTTGAGAATCGAAGTCTCAATTCAAGCTTACCGTCACTGTTGTTGATGTAGACATAACTCTCGTCTCGACCGATTTCCAACGTTGCATTGTAAACACTGTCGTTGATTTGAGCAGGGGTTACTTGGTATGCAGTTCCATCTCCGTCAAAACGGACATAGGTCACACCAGGAATCACTGTGTCTACGGTACTGTTGTCTGAAAAGTCCAACATTGCGCCGCCGTCTTCGGTGGAGTTAATGTTGAATGCGTTGTCAACTTGCGCACTTTCAGCAACTCTAAACCACTCAATGTTTGCGCCTTTTGAGTTGTTTGCGTAAATCAAGTTCATGCCCGGCACAATTGCAACTTCTCCGCCTGAAACGACAGAGTACGATTGGTTGTTTCTGAGCACAAGGCTTGTAACACCAGTTGCGGTACTGTTAATGCTTAACGTATCGACAACCCATGCAGCGCTCAATGGGAACGCGTCTCCTTGTTTGAACTTGTTGCTCTCTGAGATGGCTTTGAATGTTGCTTTCTTAACGGTACTGCCAACGAATGGGTTTTCGTTAAGTTTGAGCTTTTCACTGCCAATGGTTAAGTACGTTGTGTTAACGGTGTATGTGTTTCCGCCTGTGCTGATTAATGCTGCACTGGTTGAAACGTCATCCAACGTAAAGGTTGTACTACCAACAGTGAATTCTGCGCCAACAGATACTTCAACAGTTGTTGTTGAGCCAAGCGTCACGTTTTGTGAGTCAATGGCAGTTATTTCATAGCCAGAACCGAGCCAAGCGATTTGGTCTCCAACTTGGAATACTCCCGCAAAGCTGCTAGACCTGTTCGTACCAAGTGACCAGTTGACCACGTGGTTTGAAGAGTCGCTTGCGTTTACGATTAATCCAAGCCCGTCAATGTCAAGCTTAATCCCATCAGGGTTTATTCTTAACGTACCGCCTGCCACAATGTCTTGTGTGCCAACATGAGTTGTCACATTTGCGAGCACTGTGATGTTGTCTGCGTTTGTTGCACTTGTCCATGAAGACTCTGCAACGTCACTGTGGTTTACAAAAAGTGTGCTACTGCCGAGTACGTAGCCCGTATCAGTGTCAAGGGTAAACGCGTTAAGCGATTCACCGGTTGTGTAGTTCACTTCGAGTGTTGCTGATCCACTTGTTCCTGTGGATGTTGTTGCTAGTTGTCCAAATGCGGTAGCGACTTCTACGGCACCTGCAACATCAATTGGCTTAGCGTTTTCGCCTACTGCCACGTATGCATCAAACATTCCGCTTGATACCAGTGGAGAAGGGAGTCCGCTTAAGTCAGCTGCGAATGCTGCACCTGCAACTGTTGCGCCGACCATGCCAGCACCAACAGCTACTGCCGCGAATTTCTTGGCTGTTCTTTTTATTGTTTTTACGAATTCCTCTTGCATTTTATATTCACCTACCTCTCCGGAGGGGTTGTTGATAAATTGACTATTAGCGAAGTATTTTCTTTGGTTGCTGTATAACACCTCAAGTGAGATGTGCAAACCCCTCGTTCGATTAATACTTCTAGTATGATAACATCATACGCAAATTTATATATGTTTCGAAACAGCGCCAAAACGGGCATTTCTAAATGCTTAAAATGCATAACGCAGGTATTACAATCACCATTAAAATGCAAACGCCCTGCTCCACGCAGATTTGTGAGGAGTCATTGCGTTGATTCTTTTTGGTTTTGTTGCTGTGAGCCTTGGCGCTGGAGTTTGAGAAGCGTGTTTGCCGTTATTTTGAGTGTTTTGTCAAGTTCCTGAATTTTAAAGAGTGCTTCATTGAGTCCTGACTCTATTTCATTTACGTCAAGCGTGACTTTGCCATGAGGTTTGAGGATTTCAAGGTGAGATGGTCCAAAATCAATCATGAATCCAACAAGTGCTTCAAAGGTTTCAACAGAAACAAGCAGTTCTACTGCGGCAATAAAAAAGTCAGGCTGTTTTTCCATTGGTTCTGCGGGCTGGTACTCTTCTTTGAGCACGCGCAGTTCTTCACGAAGCCCGATTCGTTTGACCAATTCTTTTACGGCCATTTCTACGGCTTCTTTGCTTTTCTCATTGCTGTGTGGATGTTTTCCAAATAATTCAAGTGAACACATAACTTCAAACATTGCTTTTTTACACCTTGCGTGTTGCAACCCATAACGCCACAATTCCCAGTGCGCTGCTTGCGGCAAACACAACAGGCGTGCTTACGGGTAATTCATCTTGACTAACCGGGTCAGGCTTTTTAAGACTTTGCTTAATAGTTATGCGCGCTTTTGCATCAGTAACGGTTTTGTCTTCTTTGATGCGAATCTTATAATCATGCGTTCCTGAAACGTACACATTGTTTTCAAGCAGGGTCTTTACCGACCCTAATGGTGCGAGCGTGTGTTCTTGCAGGTTTTGTGTCCACGCGCCAGACACGCTTGAGCCATTGCTGTATACATAGGAGTAGAGTGACACGGTTCGCGTCTGGTTTTGCATATTATAAAGGACTATGTCAGCGCGAACAGTTCCGTTCGTAACGGTGATGTTTGCGTTCATGATAAAATCATGTTTTTCAAGGGTGAGTGCTGATGCGGGTAACATCAGAGTAAACCAAAGTAATCCAAGAAGGAGCAGTTTTTGTTTCATAGTTTTTCCTGTAGCCTGTTGCGCACATTGACGGTAAGCGCATACATTGCGCCAAAGTAGGTTGCTACATCATCACACGTTGTTTTATCTGCAAGAAGTACTGCAGGTGGTGTTTGCATCTGCTCGCAAATGGCAGGCACATGGTTTTTGCCAACTACCGCAAACACGCGGCCTTCTGATGTGTTGAGTGCGTAATTAATCATGCGCGCCATTGATGCATCTCGAGCAGGACTGGCTCTTTTATCCCAATCTATAAGCGCGTGAAGCAGGGACGTGTCTTCCATGCCAAGAACACGCGCGCGAGCATTAACTGCTCCAAGAGCTGGAGGCGCGATAAGAAAGAACGTGAGATGCGGTTTTTGCAGGGATTGGGGTATGATACTATACGCATCAGCAAGAAATGGCTGCCATGCAAACACGCCCTGTATGCGCGATGCAATATAATTGGTTAATTGTTTTTCGTGAACTGTTGCGTGCAAACCATCAAGAAGGGGTTGCGGGTCATCGCGTGCAAGCACACCTTCCAGACACACGGTGTCATTAGGGCGTGCTACGTTCTTGAGAAAACAGTACTGAATAAGCGAGTTATCAACCGTGTGCGACACGCCAAGTAACACTACCTTAGGGTCGCGCTCGTAGCGCGCGATTTTCATGCCCTGATTGTAGGCTGTTTTGTAAAGTTCCATATCAGTTATGAGTGGTGCGCAAAAGACCGTGCTTAATAATATTTATATACTATTGGGTCCCATGAATTGAGTAGGGAAGGTGAATGAAATTATGGGGATTAAGGAGTTATTTATGAAATCTGATGATAAAAACAAGAAGATGACAGCTGAGCCTTTCAAACTTCCTCCACGCCCAGCAGCGTCTATGCCATCAAAACCAATGAGTTATCCAACCATTTCTGCACCAAAACCAGAAATGCCAAAACCGGCAATGCAAAGCATGCCAAAGCCTGCGATGAAGTCAGAATCTCACCTGCAGGGGTTGCAGACAATTCAAAACGTGCGACACCCTGAACCGCACTTGTTTATCAAAGTTGACAAGTACACCGATGTTCGGGCAAGTGTGAAAAAAATGAATGAACGACTCAAAGACTTGACTGCAACGCTTGCAAAAATGGAAAACCTCAAAGATGAGGAAGTCAAAAAGATTGACACGCTCAAAGGTGCGATGAAACGAATGGAAGACGTGGTCATTGACTTGGAGAAAACGTTCAAAGAAGCTCGTGAAGATTATGAGTAGCACGCTTAAACCAGTGTTTGTGGGCATAGAAAATCCAGACATAGTTAGTTCTGATATTGAAACATACAAGCACCTCATGCACATTAGTGAAGAAGCGGTCGAAGAGCTGAAAAAACTCAGAGAAGGGTATGATGTTGCAAAAGTCCATTTTCTTGACCAGATGATGGATTTTCTTCAGGAATTCAAGCATTTCAAGAAGGTTATTCCAAAAATCAAAATCAAACACCCGTCAAAGACGCATCGCAAAAAAGAGCTTAAACAAAAAGTTGCGGCACGCAAGCAACAAATGCAATCAGTAAAGAGCGAAACCATTGAGGTCAAAACGCCTGAAAAGACGCGCATTGAGGAGCTTGAACGCATTAAGAGTTTTAGACGCGACCTTGAACGGATTAATGAACAATTAAGCAAACTCGCATAGCCTGCCTTATTTTTTTATCCTATAAATTTTTAAATCAAACACTTGTCAAAGCAGTCAATGTTGCGGGGATTGCCGAGTGGTCAAAGGCGCAGGACTCAAGATCCTGTGAGTTAGTCTCTTCGTGGGTTCGAATCCCTCTCCCCGCACGCAACTTCTTTTTTTAATCATTAGTTTTATTTGCAGTATTGTTCTAAGAATATACTGCTATGAATGGCGAGATTGCAAACATCGTGTTAGGCGTGGTGATTGCTGCAAGTGTTCTTGGCTACATGTATCAGCGGGATAAGCGCTTATTTTTTCCCGCGCTCGGCTTTTTTGCGTTTGTTGCACTTATGGTGAGCGGACCGTATGTTACTGGTTTTTTTGCACACGACCCGGTTGCGCCAACGTGCGAGGGCTGCAACGTGGTAATTATTGTTCCTGAAGTGTTGCGAAAAGATTATCTTGGCGTGTATTCAGGCGTTTCGTACACGCCCTCCATTGATGCTTTTTTTGCAGATGCATGGAAGTTTACAAACTATTATGGAACCGCGCCCTGGACGCTGCCAAGCCATACATCAATGCTGACTGGTTTGTATCCAAAAAACCATAAACTCATTCATAACGGCTACAATTTTAGTGAGGATATTATGACTATGGCGCAGTATTTTGCAAAAAACGGGTATTTCACGATTTCGCTTAATGGCGGAGGTCATATGGGTGCGGATTATAATTTAACGCGTGGTTTTAGTTATGCGCGCGAGCTATACCGTTTTGAAAACAACCTTGATATCGCGCTTGACACCATTGAAGCGTTTACCATAGAACCTTTTCTCATGCTCATGTCTGTGTACGATGTGCATGACCCCTACAACCGCTACGGACCAGTGAGCGCGGCAACAGGGTATACGGGCGTTCTTGCTTCAGACCCGATTTCAACGCGCTCGCTTGAGCACACGGGTGAATTATACGTGCAAAACATTGTCAATCTTTCACGAGCATTCGTGACTTCAAACCAGAGTATTGTCACCCTTAGTGATGAAGATGTTGCTTATTTTCGGGCGCGCTACGCGGACAACGTGGTGCATCTTGATAGCAAGCTCAAATCAGTGTTTGACGCGCTTGAAGCGCGCGGTATTCTCAATAACACGATTGTGGTTTTAACAAGCAATCATGGTGAGGAACTCTACGAGCACTGGCTCTCGCACAGTCTTATGTACGAGCCAGTGATGAATACACCTCTGCTTTTGCGCATCCCGCAGGCTACAAAAACAACATACACCAAACTTATGAGTAATGTTGACTTGTTTCCAAGCCTCAGCGCGCTTGTTGGTCTTGACGTGCCAAAAAACATTGATGGCATCAACATCTGGAATGAAAGCCATGACTATATTTTTGGTGAATCAGATATTCCGCGACACAAATACATGGTAACTGACGGCACGTACAAACTGCTTGTTGAAAACGAGCACTTTCTTGGCACTATTGAATTATACAATATCAAAAACGACCCCGGCGAGAATTACAACGTGTACGGGCTTACTGGCGCGCAAACCTATTTTGACCAAATCACGTTGTTCTCGCGCTCGTAGCAATGTTTTTAATTCGCGCAAACAAACAATAATAGAGTAGGGAGAGCAAATAACATGGTTGTTTTGGCAGTGCTTATGCGCGTGGTGTATGTATCGCTTATCCTTGGTGTTCTTGTCACCATCATCTCAAAACTGCGCGCGGGAGCAAAGATTGGCGTTATCGTGTTTATTGGGTTTCTTGTTCTTGGAATCAACGCACAAACCGTGTTTGTGTTTCTTGAAAAGCAAAGTATTAACACTGATTGTAAGGGGTGCAATTTAATTGTAATCATTCCTGAACTGCTTCGCCAAGACAGGGTTGGTCCGTACACGCCCTCCATTGATGCCTTTTTTGCAGACGCGTGGAATTTCACAAACGTGTACTCAACTGCTCCCTGGACGCTGCCAAGCCATAGCTCATTTCTTACCGGCGTCTACCCATCACGTCATGGCGCGCTCTATGACCAAGCCTCACGGCTTCCTGACACTATTACAAATATCGCGCAATTTCTTGCTGCACAAGGATACAACACCAGCGTGTTTAGCGGGTCAAGCCATCTTGGCTCAATTTATAATATTCTTGAAAAGTTTGAGTACGCACAAGAAATAATCTATCTTAACGCAACAACTCGCGCCCAGGTAATTTCTGCGCTTGAATCTCAAGAAGGACCTTTTTTTATGGTAATCTCATTTTTCAATTTAAGACGCCCTTACAAGACGGGCGCCATTAGTAGCGCGCTCAACTACACAGGACCGCTTACTAATGTGTATTTGGAGGCGCCGTTTTTCAATAATATTACCGCACAAAGAACTGACGCAGGTCTTGCATTCACGCTGAACACCGCGCAGGGCCCACTCGCGCTTACGCAAGAAGATATTGATTATGTGCACGCACGAGATTATGACACGTATCTTGAAATGGACGCGCAACTCAAAGCGCTTTTTGAGTATTTTGAATCATCAGGCTTAGTGAATAACAGCATTATCATGCTTGGCTCAGACCATGGCACAGAAGTGTTTGAGCACTGGCTGTCTCGCACTGATTTTTACCAAAGCAGTGTGCACATCCCCGTTCGCGTGCGCACGCCATCTTCAACTGCGCGCGACATTACGTATTTGATGAGTAACACTGATTTTTTCCCCACATTCGTAAGCATGCTTGGTTTTGACGCGCCGCGCGGGCTTGACGGCGTCAACATTTGGCAAGCAAGCCATGACTACGTGTTTGGCGAGAGCCAAAACACGTCAAACGCGTATATGGTAACTGACGGCACGCTCAGGCTTGCAGTGCAGGATTTTTTTAGTGCGAAAAATGTTGAATTATATAACGTACGCGACGACCCAAATGAAACGCGCAACCTTGCAGAAGAAATGAATGTTGAATCAACTGATATATATCGTGCGCTTGTCTCGTTTTACAAAAGCAGCGCGGGTTTTCGCTAAGCGTTTATTAATGAAGCATGTCTAACACAAAATGGTATGACGCGCGCGGTTTTGTTTCTTGTCTTCCTTCTTGGGTGTACTGCTGGCCCGCAGGTTCTGCTTGCCGGCTTTGAGAACACGCATTTTGTGCGCGCAAGCGATGTTGCCGGTGTTGAACATGTGCGCTACGAGTTTGAGAACGCGTCAACCTACAAAATGCTCAACATCTATGCGCTTAGCGGAGCAGAACAAGCTGCATATTATGATTCGTGGGTTCGCTCATTTGAAAGCATATTTGCCGAATCAGAAGCACCCTATCCTGGTGCGGTGACAAAAAAAATTGTTTGTCCTGACGAGTTTTTGCCCGTCATGCAGGGGAATGTGAGCGCGCGTGCGTACCGCGTGTTTGCAGGCTCGCAAAAAACAGTTGGCGTGTGCTCAAAAGACCTTGTTGCATATTCTTGTCTTATGGGGGTGTTGGGCTGTGAACAGTATCTCTACGAATTCAAGTATTGTCATACAAGCAGCGGAGAAAGCTATGATTTCTCAAAACTCGCACAAAACCTTACGTGTCCGCAAACGCCTGATTAATTACGTACCCCTGCATGTAAGCAGGAATGTCCATTCCCATTGCGCTTAGAATAGTAGGCAACTGGTCTTGGTGGCGAATGGGCATGTCAAGTGAAACGTTCTTGCTAATGCCTTTGCCCATAATAATAAAGGGCGTCCACATGCCGTTTTCTTCTTGAGCAAAAATAGCTTGTTTGTAGCCGGTTTTGAGTGGTGTTGAAAAGATTGTGTATTTCTCATCCATCTCCTCATACCAGCCGTAGCCGGGAATGTTTGCAAGAAGCAAATCGCCAACACGGTCTTGCGGCAGGTCAAGGTAGCGGGGCGCGTCTTCCCATCGAACAACACTTGCCGCGGGCTTTGAACCGTCCTCATCTTCAAGCGCGTAAAGTGCGTGGACAACTTCATTACGCAATGCTTCGTATTCTGGTCCTGAGGCGCGCTGCCAGTTTCCGCCAAGACCGTTTGGGTTTATGTACACATTGCTCATCTTAAGAAAGATTACGCGTGTTTTGTCCCAGTCAATAATTGGCTCTCCTGTTTGATTGTTAATAGTAAATGAAAGCCAGCCTTTTTGTGCAAAATAATTGTTAAGGTGCACTTGGCGTTTGAGTTCAACTGCGCCATGGTCTGAACTGAGGACAAAAAGCGTGTTCTCATCAGTGTTGTTTAGTGCTTTGCCAATAATCGCGTCAAGGGCCTGGTACATGCGAAGCACGTCACTGCGTTCGCTTGTGTTTCCTTGAACAAACGCGCTCATCCACCACTTGCCCGTGAGCATCTGGTTTGGCGTGTAAATGTCGTGGATAAACACATCAGGATTGAGCGTGTCATAGATTGCGCCAACTGCGTTTTTATGCCAGTCAAGTGAGAAAAATGCTTCATCAAGAAAGGTTTGCTTATCTTCTTTTTCATAGATGAGTTGTGGTGGGAAGTTGTCAACAAAATCAACCATGGGTCCTGTTTTTTCATGCACGTGTTCAAATGCTTCTTGCGGGTCAATAACAGTTGGGTTGAAATTATCATAAAACACGCGCAACCTGAACGTGCCGTCTTCTTTTATAAAAATGGGATGGATTCTAAACGCGGATTTGTACGTAAAATTATTCCAAGCAAGCGTGATGTTTGTCCACTCGCTCCACTCCCCTTGCAAGAGCGTGACACGGTTTTGCTTGTCAGTTGACGCGATAAGCGTGTCATAGTTTTGCGTGTTGTCATCAGTTGAGTCCGTGATAAGTGCGTAAATAGTTGCGCCATACGCGGTGAGGGCGAGTTCTTTTGCCGGGCTAAATGATTCAAAGCCAAATACCCAGTTTGTTGGTTCTGATTCAGGGATGAATTGTGTGAGTGCTTGGCCAAGGTAGAACAGTTTTGCCCCTCTGCCAAGTGATTTTCTAAAGTCTGCGCGTGATTGCGGTTCAAAAATGAGTGCGGGATTTTCAAACCCCCACCCGCCCCAGCGTCCAAGAATGGTTACGCCTTCACTTAGTTCAGGCGGTGTTGAACCGGGAACAGAAAGAAGAGCTACGCTTTTTCCTGCATCCTCAAAGAGCGTCCATGCTGAGGGTATTTTTTTTGCAGTTGACGCAAACCCTTTTACTGATGGTTTATCAAGGGGCGCGCCCTCAACGTGCATTGGTCCGTCAGCAACGCCGTGCAGTTCAGGAAGGGTTCCGGTAAGAAGTGTTGCAAAATTGGTGGGTGTGTGAGAAGGAAAGGTAGGAATAGAGTATCCATACGTGCCGTGGTCCATTAAATATTTGATATTTGGCAAAAGCCCGTTTTGCGCCCACTCATAGACGGTGAAGAGTTTGGGTTCTGCGCGCATGCCATCAGGAATAAACCAGTACAGTTTTGTTGGCGTGTCAGTTTTTTGGAAAAGCGCTGAGTCTAGCACAGGGTACTGCGTATTAAAGAGCAGAACAAGCGCGAAAAGAAGGAGTGCAAGCGAAACAGAGATGGTAAGCGCATGAAATATTCTCATCGCATAGTATTCACTCAGTTACCGCTCTTAAAGATTTTTACTCTCCGCCTGCTTTTTTGTGGGGGGGCGTTTTCGCGTAATACTTATGCCGCCATCAGGCTCAAGCCTGACTTCACGAATGCCTGAGATTGAGTGCACATTGCTTTCTCGAAGCTTTGCGCGCAATTCTTCTTCATGCAGGTTGATTTTTCGCAACGCTTCTTTGACGATTTTCCCGTTTCTTACAAGAACCGTGCTTTTTCCTTCAATAATAGCAACAAGCCAGTAAGGTGAGCGTTCAAGAATGTTTTCCACACCCCAAATGAGAATAACAATTGTTGCAATTGCCGTCATGCTGGTAAGAAGGTGTACAACTTCATCACCATAAATCATAGCATCGCCCACTGCTGAGCCAAGCCCAATAATAATAACAAGGTCAAAAAGGTTGAGGTGCGCGAGCTGGCGCTGGCCGCGAATGCGCATAACAAGAAAGGTGAAGAAAAAAATGATAGTGGTCCGAACTACTACTTCAGAAAATCGCGCAAGCGTGAAGCCATCAAGCCATGCAACCATAGTAAAGTATTTGCACGGTATATTATTAAATGTGTCTTGCCGTCTCCCCTTAAATTAATAGCGGACAGCGCATGCAAGACATTTATGTAATAACACCGGTAAAAAGGTATATCCATGCTCAAAAAAGAATTGAAACTGCGACTCTATCAAGAACACTTGCTTAACGCGGCAAAAGCGCATAACACGCTTGTCGTGCTGCCAACGGGGCTTGGGAAAACCCTCATAGCACTGGGTTTAACGGTTTTGCGATTACGGGAGAATCCCAAAAGCGTGGTTGTGTTTATGGCGCCGACAAAGCCACTTGTTGAACAGCACAAAGCATTGTTTGAAGACTATCTTGACGTGCCAATGCTTGTTGCAACCGGCAAAATCCCGCCACGCGAACGCGTTGAAGCATACAAAAAAGCACGGGTCGTGTTTTGCACGCCCCAAACTCTTGAAAATGATATTCTCACAAGCAGGTTCAATCTTTCTCTAGTGAGCTTGCTTATTGTTGATGAAGCACACCGCGCAAGTGACGGAGAGTATGCATACAATTTTGTTGCAGAGCAATACGCGCAAAAATCAAGGTACGGCAACGTGCTCGCGCTGAGCGCGTCACCCGGCCATTCAAAGGAGAAAATAAAAACAATTTGCAAAAACCTGCGTCTTGACCGGGTTGAAGTGCGCGGTGAAGACGACCCTACGGTAAAACCTTACGTGCAGGAAAAAAAGATTACACCCCTCATTGTTACTTTGCCAAAAGAGCTTAACGCAATCAAAGCTCATCTTGAAAAAGCAGCAACTATCATGCTCTCGGGGCTTGTTGAGCTTGACGTGCTTGAACGCACAAGCAACGTGTACAAGCGCGACCTTATCAAACTGCAAGCACACTTGCAAAGCGTGGTTGCGCGCGGCGAGCCAAACACGCGCGTGTTTGAAGCAATCAAGCTTGCTGCTGGCGCGCACAAAGTGTTGCACGCGCTTGAACTCGTGCAGGTCAACGGAATCAAACCATTGCAAGCATATTTTGACAAGCTCAAAAAACAGCGTGAGCGAACCAAATCGTCCCAACTTTTGTTTAGCATTCCTGATTTCACGTTTGCGTTTACCAAAGCGTTTGACACCACAAGCGAGCACCCAAAATATGACGTGCTCAAAGACCTTATTAAAAAACAGGACATGGCGCATTCACGCATCATTATTTTCGTGTCGCTTCGTGAAACCGCGCGCGAACTGGTCAAACAGCTCAACGAAATAAAAGGCGTGCATGCAAGCGTGTTTGTTGGTCAAAAAGAAGGTATGACGCAAAAAAAGCAGCAGGATATTCTTGAAAAATTCAAACACGGCGAGTACAATGTGCTTTGTTCAACAAGCATTGGTGAGGAGGGCATTCACGTGAGTGATGCTGACATTGGCGTGTTTTTTGAACCAGTAAGCTCAGCGCTTCGAAGCGTTCAGCGAAAAGGCAGAGTTGGCAGAACCGCGTTTGGCAGGGTGTACGTACTCATGACTAAAGGGTGTATTGATGAGCGCTACTACTGGATTAGCCGTCATCGGGAAAAAAAAATGATTGAAACGCTTGAATCATTTAATGGAGAGGACCTACACCAGTACGCGCTTTCTGATTTCACTGCTTAGCGCGTGGAATAGTTTGGCGATTCTTTTGTAATTGCCACGCTGTGAGGATGGCTTTCTTTGAGTCCTGCTCCAGTGACGCGTACAAATTGCGCGTTCTTTTGCAGTGCATCAATGCTTTTTGCGCCACAATAACCCATGCCTGAGCGAAGCCCGCCAACAAGCTGGAACACGGTGTCGCGCACTGGTCCGCGGTATGGCACACGCCCTTCAATGCCTTCGGGAACCAGTTTTTTCTCGCCTTCCTGGAAGTAGCGGTCTTTACTGCCTTCTTTCATTGCCCCAATTGAGCCCATGCCGCGATACACCTTGTAGCTGCGCCCCTTGTAAATAACGCGCTCGCCTGGACTCTCATCAGCGCCTGCAAATAAGCTTCCTGCCATGACTGCGTTTGCGCCGCATGCAAGCGCTTTGACCAGGTCCCCTGAATACGTGATGCCCCCGTCAGCAATGACTGCAATACCCTGCTCGCGCGCAACGCGTGAACACTCCATAATTGCGCTCACCTGAGGCACGCCAACACCGGCAACAATGCGCGTAGTGCAAATTGAGCCCGGACCCACGCCCACTTTCACCAGGTCAGCGCCGGCTTGTATGAGGTCGTGGGTTGCTTGTTTTGTTGCCACATTGCCGCCAATAACCGGCACGTGCGCATAATCATTTTTGAGTTCTTTGATGGTGTCAAGCACGCCTTTTGAGTGGCCATGAGCCGTGTCAACTACAAGCACGTCAACGCCCGCGTTCACAAGCGCTTCTGCGCGCTCATGCGTGTCGTTTGAAACACCAACTGCAGCACCAACAAGAAGCCTGCCGTGCGCATCTTTTGAGGTGTTTGGAAATTTCTTTGCGTTTTCAATGTCACGAATAGTAATAAGACCGCGCAACACGTTTTTTGCATCAACAAGGGGAAGTTTCTCAATTTTATGTTTTGAGAGCACTTGTTTTGCTTGCTCAATAGTGGTTGTACTGCTGGCGGTAACAAGATTATGTTTTGTCATCACGTTTTCAATTGTCTGGTCTGGTCCTTCAAAAAAGCGCAAATCACGGTTCGTGAGTATGCCAACAAGCACGTTGTGTTTGTCAACAATGGGCACGCCGGAAATATGTTTTACCTCCATAAGCGCGCGAGCTTCGCTTACGAGATTATGTGGAGAAAGGTGATACGGGTCAATAATGACGCCGCTCTCTGAGCGCTTAACTTTTCGAACCTCATCTGCCTGTTTATCAATTGACATGTTTTTGTGCACAATGCCCATGCCTCCTTCGCGCGCCATTGCAATTGCCATGCGCGCCGTGGTTACGGTATCCATGCTTGCGCTCATAAGCGGAATAGCAAGCGTAATGGTTTTTGTAAGCCGTGCACGCGTGTCAACATTTTTTGGAAGAACCTGAGAAAACGCGGGTTTGAGAAGCACATCATCAAACGTGAGTGCTAACGGGAACTGAGCTGCCATATAATCTTAATAAAAAAACCATTTAAAAGTGTTATGATTCAAGAGACGCACCAAGCATGATTTGGTTGTACGTTTTTTTCCCTTAGACATTTTTTGTTTTGCTGACTTGCGCGGGCATCATTTTTGGTTCTTCTTTTGATGAGGACTGTTTTTTTCTTTTGAGAGTTCTTCAAGGAGTTCTTTTTCTTCTTTTAGATTTGAACTAATGCGGGATTGAATGTCTGCTTCGTCAAGCGCCTCGATTTCTGCAAGTTCTTCATCGCTTGGCACGTCCTCTTCTCCTGACAGGTCGTCTTCGCTAGAATTGCTTCCCATTTCAACGTGTTTTTTGATTTCTGCTTCTTCTTTTGCAAGCTCTGCTTCAGCTCTGCGAATGATTTCGCGCTGTTTTTTTGCTGAGAGTTCTGGTTTTTCTGTTTTACGCACTGCCTGAGCGTGCGGTTTTCCAAGCAGTGCGTGCGCGTACGCGCGTACTTGCGCGGCATACACAGTTATGGCTTGCTTTTTTTGCGGTGGTGCCGGGATTTTTTCAATATGCTCAGCATACGCAAGCAATTGGCGTGCATACGCTTGCGTGTTTGATTCGCGCGGCGGCTTTGCAGGCAGGGTTGGCACGTTTTTTGTAATGCGCTTTGGCGGTGCTTTTGCTGCGGGCATGCCTTGTGAGGGTGGCAACATTGGGGGTTTTATTTCAGTTACTGCGGGAGGTGTGGGTGGGGTTTTTGGTTTTTTCAAGTCCACAAATATTTTATCGCGAAGCACGTAAACCACGACTGCACCGCCTCCAAGAATTGAAAGTGCGACAATGATGAGTACCCGTGTAATCACGCTCATTTCTCCGCTTTCTTCGGTGGGTGCTTGCGGCAGGGTTATGTTTTGCTGGGGGGTTGTTTCCTGCACGGTTTGTTGTTCTTGAGTCTGGTTTTGCGCCGTCTCGTTTGCGCTCACGGTTTGATTGGTTTGTGTTTGGTTTTGTGCCGTCTCGTTTGCGCTCACGGTTTGGTTTTGCTCAGTTGTTGTTTCTTCACTTAATTCCTGCTGGGTTGGAATCGTGATAGCATAATAGGAGAATCCTTCACTTGTTGCACTAAAATAGTGAACTGTGCTACCGCTTCCAGTAAACGTGGTTGGAAGAATATCCCATGAATTATTAGTAAAGCGTCGAAGCCGCGTGTCAGTAACCAAAAAGCCATTGCCTGAATACCATGACTTGTTGACTTCAAAACTGATAACAACCTGGGAAATATTTGTGTCGCTTAGGTTAATGGGAATAATATTAAGATATGAATACACCTCACCCTCGCTTTCAGGTGTGAGTGTTGGCGCGGTATCCAGTTTTTGAACGGTGATGCGCACGCCTGACGCATTTTGCGTGGCGTTTACCGTAATTGCACGCACAAGAATCGTGCTCGAGTTTGTGTAGTTAAACGTGACTGACGAGTTTTGAGTAATCGCGCTCACCTCCTGGGCTTCCTGTATGGCGCTCACGTTTGATGGGGTTGCCGTTATGTTTTCACTTGACGGCGCGTATGCGATAGTAAAGTAGCGCGTGGTTGAGAATGCTTCAAGACTATCTGCGTCAGTGCAGGAAATAGCAAGGCTGTGTGTGTTATTGTTAAGAACAGGCAGGGTAAAGGCGCGCTCTACTGCAACCGTCACGTTTCCAAGCGGGTATGACGTGCTGTTAAGGGTGTAATTGCAATTGGCCACGCTTGAATTGTCATCAGTTATTTTAAAGAGGGCGTCAACTTGAGGGTATGCATATGTTGTGTTTTGGGGTTGGAGAAGGGTGATGTTTGCTTTAACACCGCCAACAATAAAGTACTGGGTTTTTGAGGCGTTAATGTTTCCAGAACCATCTGCACACCACACGTTTGTTGTGTAGTTTGCGCGCGAATTATTAGTAATGCTCAGGCTCACGTTTTTTGCTGCAGCAGACGTGACACTGCCAATAGTGTAGTTTACATTGTTGAGTGTGTAATTACAGCTCAGTGTTGAGGATGTTTCATCAGTTGGAGTGAAGGTAAGATTCACGTCAATGCCCTGAAATGTTTCATTGTAGGTCTTGTTGAGCGGGTAGGTGAGAACCAGGGTTGGTTTTTGCAAATCAACGCCAAACACAACAGGCGTGTTGTCAAAAAATATTTGGTTTTTTGACCCGTCCTCAGTATATACTTCAAAATTAGCACTATACCCGCCGGTTGTTGCGGTGTCAAGTGATACATTCCATGACGCGTTAATCTGGAATTCAGGCCCACTTCCTCCAGTCATAGTATAGCCAGAAACGTGCACGAGCCCGTCGCCTGAGCTGAATGTTTCAGTAATGTTCTCAACAGTTGAAGGGTCATCAGGGTCGTAGCCGTAGCCTGATGCGTAGCGCGGGTCTGCTGAACTTGTCGTGTTCTGCTCAGTAATTGAGGTGAGCACGATATTCGTGCACCCGCTAATTGCCGTACCATTCACCCAAAACGTGCACACTTTGCTTTCAGCACCGCTAATGTTTAAGGTCGCGTTTGTAACGGGCGCGGAATCTGCTGAAACACTGTCTCCGGCTGGTTCAATGTCGAGGCGAAGCGTGAAGTTAATAACATTATTTATAATTGATGCATTTGCTACATCACGCTGGATGTCAACAAGAAGCGCATGCGAAACTGGTGGGTGAAGCAAAAAAACTGCAGCAAGCATGAACACTACTACGAGTGAACGACACGACACAAAACCCCGTCCCACCATAGGATATACGGGTCGTCATGATTTATTAAAAGTTCGTACACAACATGAAGTATAGTCTTTTGAGCAACAAACATTTAAAAGATAAATCAGTTTATCCTGCACTATGGCAGGGGAATGGATTGTATCACTTCCATGGTTAAAAATCGCGTACGCAGTTGTTGCTATTCTCGTAACAGTCATATTATATAAGCTTATTCAAAGCGTTGAAGATGAGGAAGAACCGGCAAAGGATGAGGAGAAAAAACGCGTTGAAAGCCTTCCTTGGAATGAGTTTAAAGCAGTAACAAAAAAAGCAAAAAAAATCAAGAAAGCGAGAAAAACCATTGAGATGGAGGACGCGTTTTACGAGGCTAAGGAAATAAAAACAGATTATGGTGAAAAAGAATATGCCTGATGGCGCGCGTGTTATTGCAATTGTAAGCGGCAAGGGTGGTGTGGGTAAAACAACAACTGCCGCAAATCTTGGTGTTGGTCTTGCGTGGAACTATAAAGAAGATGTGATTTTAATTGACGCAAACACAACGTCTTCCGGGCTTGGCCTGCATTTAGGAAAATATTGGTACGAGATTTCTCTCAATGATGTGCTCAATGGCAAAGCACATATTAGCCAGGCAATGTACGCGCACCCAAGCGGGGCGCGGCTCATTCCTGCAACCACACATCTGGATAATTTGGACACTGACCCTAAGGAATTAAAAAAAGTCACGAAATCGCTCAAACCCTACGTGGATTATATTCTTCTTGATTGCGCGCCAACCCTTGGCGATGAGAGCACAGCAGGCATTGATGCTGCTGATGAGATTATTCTTGTTACCAATAATGACTGGCCAAGCCTGCTTGAAGCAAAGCGCACGCTTGAGTATGCAAAGCACCATAAAAAAGCAATTCTTGGCGTGATTCTCAACAAAAGCCCGCCACTCAATGACGCGATGCGCGAGAAATTGGAAGCAACCCTTGGCGTGCCTGTTCTTGGCACGATTAAAAATGATGAGAAAGTAACGGAGAGCATTACGCGCCGCGTTCCGGTTATCCACTCATTCCCGTACGCGAACGCAGCAAGCGATTATGTGACCATTCTTGAAACAGTAACGGGTGAGAAATTTTATGGCAAGACCTCGTTTTTTGGCAAACTCTTATCGCGCGTAGGATTAAAAGAGTGAGCACGGACGGTTTGAACAGGTTTCTACGTGCTATAATAACGTTTTTCTGTAAGAATAAGCACGTGGTTTAGTCTTCTTCAACAAGCATGATTGGAATGCCGTCTTTGACTTCATATTCGCGCGTGCATTTTGTGCATATAAGGTATTCTTTTTTTCCTTTCTTTTTTTCAGCCACGTCTGCTTTGCACACTGGACACGCGAGTATTGCAAGCAGTTTCTTGTCAACCATACTCACTTCATAGTGTGCTCATGTATTAAATGTTTTAGGGGAAAACAGCTACTAACACAGGGTTTTGAATATCTAGTAAAAAGCGCAATAATGCCTTTATAACCTAGTTAAAATTCTCAATGCATGCAGCGTCATCTCCTGCTCATTTTCCTTATGTTAATAGCCATTTCTGTGGCGTACGCACAAGAGTATGAAAGTGATGCATGCACCACTGTTTTTGAGCAGGTTAGTTCCTGTGAGAGGTATGCGAGTTGTGAGAAAAGCACTACTACTATTCTTGATACGTGCTACAAGAATGAAACGTGTTTGCGCACTAAAACACAAGAGTGCGCGCCTCACACGGTTTCTGGAACGTGCGAATCAACAGCGTGCACAACTCCTTCATACGCGTGCAATTCGCGCTGCGAACAATACGGCACAAAATGGGATTCGTGTGCAACGCGCGAACTTGAGCCAACCGAGCAGTGCACTGCGTACGAGACCACGTGCACTGATACGTGTAAAGGCGGGTTGGTAATAAAAACCGGCTGGTTTGGTATTCCCTACCCCTGGTGGGATTCGTGTGCGTCAACGGTGCAAACGTGCACAACAACGTGCAGTGCAACGCGGACGGTGTGGAGTGCGGGTGATTGTAAGGGCGGCTACGTTACTGACACGAGTAATTGCGTAAAAGAAGCGCATGACACATGTTATGACTGGTCAAAAACAACCTGCTCAACTGCGTATTATTCGTGTGCTCAAACCGCAACCACGTGCGAGGTGTGCGCCCAGTACGAGCAAGTCCCGTATGATTGTTCTAACACGATTACCACATACACGGCTCATATCCAAGAATGTGCAAATCAGGAACCAGACTTACATCTGCGCGTGTGCAAGGGTTATCCCTGTAATGAAGTGAGCACGCTTGATGTCGGCTTAGCGTATTATCTTTCTTACACGCTTGAACACGTGTATCATGCGGGTGTTGCTGACGTGCTGGTGAGCATTAATGGTGACGCGCAACGCTTGCAAACAAGCGCGTATCAAAACGCGCAAGGAACCTATCCGTTCACTGCACGCGAATCTAATGAGTTTGCTATTATTGTGACTGACCAGATTGACGCAGAGAGCAGTATTCAAACATTCATCATTAACGCACAACAACCCGTGCAAGAGCAATACGCGCACGCAGTTACTACACCATTTAACGCACAAGATGGCAGTGGCAAGCGTGCTGCACGCACGCATGACGCGAGTGGTTCAGCAACGGGACTGGTTGTTCTTGGTGGCGTTGTTGGCGCAGCAGGTCTTGCGTATTTCACGCGCGACACGCTCCTTCCATTGCTTATCAGTATGATTCCTGTTGTGGGTAACGTAGTTGACCTTGCGCAGGTTGCGTGGAAGAAAATTAAAGGAATGGCGTTGAGCGTGTGGGATTACGTGATTAGTGGTTTTTCAAGTCTTGGTCTTGGCGCTGATGTCAGCGCAGTTCTTGGCGCGCTTGGCGCTATTGCAAGTGGGGGGATTAGCACAGGAGCAAGCGTGCTTGGTGTTGCAACTGATTTGGTGTCTGGTTTTGTGAAGTTCATAATAAAACAAACAATCAAGAACGTGCAGGAACTGTTCATGCTGGGGCTCAAGGCCGTTGGGCTCGTAGCAAAGGCGCCAGCAAGCCTTATTGATGGTGTGCGATTTGCAGGCAGGCTTGTGAGCAGAGTACTTAAAAAATTCAAATACCTTCTCACAACGGGCGGTGATGTTGTTGCAAACGTGTCTAAATTCTTTAACAAAATCAGCGAATACCTTGCTATTTTATCCGGCAAGTATCTTGGCGTGACGCTCAACACAAGAACAATTCAAATCGCAGACACGTTTGGCTTCACCGGAACGCCTTTGCTCGCCATTGATGATGTACTCAAAAAAGGCATAAACATTGAAGACGACGTGCTCAACTGGCTTAAAACAAAAGGGAAGTCTCTTGGCGTTCTTGGAGAAAAAGAGCTCTCAAAGTTGCTCAAGATTACAAACCTCGACGACTTAAAAGCAATCAAACGATTTTTAGACAATCAAGATGGAAGTTTAACACGAACATTAGCGCTAGTTCTATCCAAAGAAAATTTACTGAAGGTCGCAAAAATGGAGATTCCTGTTTTAATCAAACAGGATGGAATTACCAGAAATATTAATGACATAATTCCTGAAATGGAACGTGCTATTGAACATATGAAAGAAATGAACAAAGTCGGAGTCAGTAAGATAATTTTAACTAAATTAGATGGTTCTACTGGCTTGTATCGCTTCAAAAATAATGAAGCTACAATACTTCTTGATGCTTCAAAACTAACAGGACCAAAAAGATATGAAACCAGTGTTCACGAAATTGGTCATCATTTCTTCCAAGTTAGGCAATCCACGTTGAATGGAAAAGTAATAACAAATGAGGCTCTAACCGAGCTTGCTCATTCAATAAATCAGAAATTAAATCACCAATATAATATAGAGTTATTCAACAGCTATAGCGGCATAAAAAAGCGAGTTGATGTTGTTGAAAATCAACTTAAGGATATGGCGGTACATCTACTAGTTATAGAGAATAAAGCCGTGATTGATTACAAAACATATTTTGCTGGTTACGACCAAAGAATGAATATGCCAACTATGACTAATTTATTTACTGCTGTTGAAACAGGAAACACTAATAAAATAATTGAACTTGTAGCCAAAAAGAAGATAGTTGTTCCTTTCCTAGGTGAAACAAGAGTACTTGAAAATTATCTCGATTTTGAAACTGCTAAAAAGCTAGCTTCAGCAAGAGCAAGTATAGCCAGTATTACAAGTTTAAAAACATATTCTGAAGATATTAATGTTATAGCTACAGAATATGCAAAACTTAGAGGTGCAAGATGATAAAGAGGAGCGAAGTTGAAAAGGTAAGAAGAGAATATTACAAAAATTTTACAGCAGAAGAGATACAAAAATTAGAAAAACATCGTAAAGAACGGCAACTATATGCTAAGCATCAGGGCAAAACCGAAGAAGAGATATTAACCTACGATCTTAAAGATATATTGGTTCGACTATACTCAATATATGTTGACAAGAAAAACAAATCAGAAGCAGAAAAAATACGAACGCGTCTTATCAAAGAGTTCCAGACGGATCCTGAGGAACCAGAAATATTTGATATCCACGAATTCTAATTAGACTACTATGATAATAAATCTGCGCAGACGGGAGTGGTTGGAAAATTGAGATTAGTTCACTCACTTGTGATAAAAAAACATTCTTGATTACAAAACATACTTTCAAGGATATTCACAACGGATGCAACCAAAAATCATGGATGATCTCTTAAAAGCAACAATACAAGGAGATACAGAATTGATTGAACGAATTGTTAAAAAAGACCAAACTATTGTACCAATTCTAGGGCAAACAAAAACTCTCTTGGTCATGGGAAAAACAGATATTATATAGAAAAAACGATTCAACCAAAAACTATAGAGAATATTAAATTAATTATTGAACAGATAAATAACATACCCTCTTTAAAAACCTACGCTGAAGATATTATTATATTAAAAGACAAATTTTCAAATTTATATGGCAGACTTAACATTAAATGGTAAATAAGAACGATGTTCAAAAATTTAGAGAACTATATTATAGGCGGCTTAGCACTACTGAGATAGATAGTGTAGAAGATAATCGAAAGAAAATGCAAAAGATAGGAGAACAACATACACTAACAAAGGTATTGATGAAATTGTATTTGGCTCACTTGTAGGTGCTGTTGGCCAGTATGATATTTTGATAACATAAAGAGGATTACCTATAATTCAGCTGATTTAGCTCAACTTAGTGATGATGCCCTTTACTCACTTGCGCATCATGAATTCATGCATGCATTCACCGCAGTTCATAAAGAAGAAGTATTGGATGCTCTATTTGACGCAGGCGTAATGAAGGGCAACAAAGAAGCTATGAATGCAATACAAAATGAAGCGCACGACTTGCTCACCCTTAAGTATCAAGAACTTGTTTCAACACCCCAAGAGTTCCAGCGATTCAAAAAGGGATATCTTGAACTACTTGAAGACACGACTCATGGTATCTCTGAAGTCAAATTAATGACTGAGAGACCTAATATGCTGGATACAGATTGGTTAGTCACTTTATTAAAAAACCCAACTGAACGTGCAAGCATAGCCGAATGGTTTGTTGTTGACCCAAAAGCAGAAGAGATGTGGACTGGATTATTACAACAACTCACTACACTCCATTACAACCCCACACTTATGAATTACAACGTGGAGATAAAGCATTTAAGTGATGTGTATACAAAAATATATGAGAATCCGATAAAATGAAACTAAGCAAAGAAGATATCTTAAAGAAATTGGAAGATGCTAGAAAAGAATATATGACAGAACGGGCTAAGCTTCGTAAGCAATACCCGGAACTGGCTAAACATGAAGAGGAAGGTATTAGATTACATGAAGAACGAGAAAAAGAAAAACAAGATTTTTTAAATTCCTTAACTCCTAAACAAAAAGAATTGCGCGAACGAATTACCCCAGTTATACGAGCAATAAGTTTCTATCAAGGAAAGAAGTATTTTACAACTAAAGACGAGATGCAAGATTACATCGTCAAAGGTTCAAAGAAACTTGAAAAAGAAATGGACGAACTTACAAGCATCCCCCTTAAAGACATCCAAAGCGTTCTTATGGGCTTGCAAAGAGACCGCATAACAATAGCATACACTAGTTACAAAGAAACAGGAAAAATCTCTCTTTGGTTTGTTACTATCACAGGATAGAGAACTAAAATTAACTGGTCTGAAAATTCAATCCAGATTTCCTTCTTTATTTTCATGCAACCCTAACTGCTTTACTAAGCAAAGCTTTTAATTTTGGATTATTATTGTAAATCCAAGTAATTCCTTTACTTCCAATAATAATCTTACCACTCTTGTCAAGGTACTCCAAAATTAAATTAAGTGTTTGGTGCATGATTTGAGTAGGAAGTCGTCTTTTCAGTTCGCTTTTGCTGATGACTGTATCTGCATCTTGCAGAACCTTCTCTACAATAAGCACAGTTTTCAGATTTGGATAATGGAGTATTTCTTGCATTTTTAGGTTACCTCATATAAAGTTATATATGATGTTTCTATTTTTTAAGACCTGACCCTTAAATTAATAATTTTTTTGATTGCGTATAACAACCGTTAAAAGTGCGAAGTTTCCAAAAGTACTGTATGAAAAGCAGTGATGCAAACCGCATCCTTTCATCCCCCTTTAAGGATATTGCACGATTTCTTGGCGCATTGCTTCTTGTCATGTTCTCATTTCTTATTATTCCCGGTGCCATGCTGCTTGGTTACATGGTGCGCGTCGCGCAAAGCGAGAAAAAACGCAGCAAGACGCTTCCTGAATTAAACAATTGGAAAGAACTGGCTATAACTGGGTTTAAAGTGTTTGGCATCCTGCTCTTCTGGTATGTCATAATCTTGCTTATTAACATCATCCTTGGCTTGATTGGAACCAGCAACCGACTCATCTCTCTTGGCGCGCTTGCTATTAGTTTAGTTTTGAGCGCGTCACTGCCACTTTTTGTGAACGTGAGTATTGTGCGCTTAGCCGTGAAAAAGAATTTTTTCAAAGCACTCACGATTCGCGAAGTAGTTGCTGATTTGCGCAAAAAATTGAGTCAGTACGTGCTTCTTATTGCCATGTTTCTCATCTTGACTGCAGTGCTCCAAGCAATCATAGGGCTCTGGATTCTCACCACACTTACCCTAGTGAACTTGCTTGTGTTTATTGTCTTAATCATATTCATCGGCACGTACTCACAAATCATTATTGTCAAACTCTTTGCACGCATCTATTATGACACGTGACCATTCTTAAGCCAAAACTTTTTAACAACCCACAACCGTTAAAACAGGTATGGGAGCAGGAGGGCGCGCACTCTACTATCTTGAGAAAATACCGTTGCTCAACATCCCCGTAAAAATTCTTGCGCGCATAGGAGACTTTTTCACGCGCGGAGGCTTTAGCGCAGCAAAGCGAAGTTCAGACAAGAATGATATGCTCTACTACCAGTCAGGAATGATAAAGACTCAGAAAAAAATGGCTGACGCGCTCACACACCCGCAACTCAAACAAGACGCGCAACAAACGCTAACAAAACTTCATGATAATGACGCGTTGACGGCACAACTGCTTGAACGCGTAATGCACTACAACTTTCCGCAAAAAGAAAAAGAACACTACAAAGCAGCAGTCACGTTCGCAACAGGCATGAACTTAAACGAAGCTAACACGCAAATGGTCAGCGTCATTGACCAAGACCTTCGCGTTCGCGAGGGTGAAGAAAAGCAGGAAGCAAAAAACTTTGAAGCATACATTGCAAACCCGCACTACCGCGACCAGCTCACCACGTGGGACATCATCAAATACTTAGAACTCTTAGCAAACGACCCAAACCTCACGCGAAACCAAGCAGGTGAAGCACTCTTCGACACTAAAGACGCACGCATCAAACAAGTCTTTGACCTCATACAAGAACGCGACGCTGAGCGCATCAAAAAACTCAACGCACTTTTTGAACACTTCCAACAATCAGGCATTAACGAACTTTTCGAACAACTCGGAAAAAAAGCAGGTGAAGTATCAAAAGCCCTCAAAAAATTCGAAATGGTCATAACAAATGAAATAGAAGACCAGAATGTAGCAGGACGATTGGGAACTGTTGAAACAGATATCCAGAAACGAATGCCCCAGCTTAATTTAGAAGTAAAAGAGCAACTGACACGTATAGACGAATTGAAGAAGATTTATACCACTAAAGAAAAATATCCTCAGCTTACAATCACAAAAGTGTTGCACTCTGAGAGAATTCTTTTTGATAACGCTATCAAATCGCTAAACAAACTAACACAAATAAAAAACGAGCTGGAACAAAGTAATCAACTCGTGAAAGAACCCTCAAAAGAACTTTCAAGAATATTCTCATTTGACGCAGAAGGAGAAAGACTCGCCAATAATCTAACACAAACATTTCAAAAACTCAGCGAAAAAACACAAAAGACAATACAAAACATAGCACGAACCGCTTAACTCATAAGCTCTTCAAAAAGATTAGCGAACTCTTCACCAGCTCTCCATCTCTTCAAGAAGCTTAGCTAACTCTTCACGATCCTTTTTACTTTCTTTTGCCATCTCATCAAACCGCTCGCCCATCTTGACCAAATTATCATGAAACGCATCCCATGATTTTTCAAAATTAGTTGGCTTTCTTCCATAGACCGGCTTTTTTTGAGGATTATACACATCATCTGACATAACTAATACACTATCCCGCAACACGCCTTTTAAATCTTTCTTATCCATTTAAATACAAAACCCTAACAGTATCAGAATTAAGATACGTGGAAAAGATTTCCAAGAAAATACTCCCTGGCTACTGAAACAAAATAATTGATAATGAAAGTTTACCGTTTTTCGCGCAAAACCATAAGAAGCATTTTCATGCGCTCAACTTCTGAACGCATATACATAAGCTGTTTGAACATTTTCTCGCTACGCTCTTTTTCCTCTAACAAAAAACGCCGCATGAGCTCAAGCTTGTTTTTTGACGCGCCCTTTGACTGAGGCGGAATAAAATAGCGATAATCCACTTTATTACTATTTGAAAACATGCTCCCGATCTTTGCAATAAAACTCATAACCAATATACTCCTCTTTGTTAACCGCGACGCGGAAGCGCGCGATCCGAAATAATTCTTAACACGCTCTCCAGTTTTGATGCGGCATCGTCATACGCGCTCTTGTCCATTGCCGCGCGAAACGCTTCCAACTCTTTTACGCACTCCTGCCAGATAGCACGCGTGTAATGGTACAGTGAATAATGAAAGTCATTCAATGTTTGGGGGTGGTCAGCGTTCGCGCTTCGATTCAAACCAAGACCTGCTGAACGCATATTTCCCACTTCAAACACGCCTATCCGCTCTGACGTGTTCAAACCTAATATTTTTACAACTGACTCTGAACCTATGAAGTACGCAAGAACGCCGGCAAGGTTTGAAACGGCTTTTTGCTGGTTGCCTGCTTTTCCGCCTTCCTTAAACGCGTCTTTAAAATCGCCGATTGCTTTTCTGAAATTGAGATCAAGCGCTTTTTCAAGTTCTCGCATGCGGTAGCGAAATATTTCAAGTGATTTTCCCAATGAATCAGTTTTTCTCGCGCGCACGCCTGAGAGGTTGCCAATCTTTTTTTCACCAGAACCAAGAAACGCCACGTACGCAGCGTTGTTTCTTGCTGAGATAGTTTGCACTAACGCAGTACTATACGCTTGCAGGAACACAAGCATGTGGTCAACAGGACCAACTTGGCTAAACTGGCGGTCCATGCGCGCGTTTTTGCCACCAAGAATAAGTGTTCGCGCATTATCAATCAACTCGTCCGCGTTGAACATGCCGCGCGCTTTAGGGTAGTACACATTATCAACGGCAAGAGAACTGGTTCTTCGGTCATTTCTTAAACGTGCCAGATATTTTGAGAAGTAGTCAATCCAATTGTCAAACCAATCGCCTTTTGCAGTGTTGATATCAGACTTGAATTCCTCCACCATACCCAAACAATAGGGAAAACGATGCTTAATAAGTTTATCATAAACGACACACTAGAAAATCCTGAATAACTTTTTTAAGCGTTCATGCCATTAAGTTGAATAGTATGGCGCACGAATATGACACGCTCAAAAATGTAGAAGAACAAGGCATCACACCTTACCCGTACGAGTTTCAGGTAAAACACCAACTTGCTGATGTGATTTCTCAAAAGAAGATGAAAAAAACATATCACACAGCAGGGCGTGTTAAGATTGTTCGCGATTTTGGAAAACTCATATTTGCAGATCTGCATTCTGATGGCAAGCGCCTCCAAATCAGTTTGACACGCGATAATCTTGGTGAAGAAGCGCACAAACAATTCAAAAAAACCATCGTAGCAGGAGACATTATTCAAGTAACCGGCACACTTTTTTATACACATAAAAATGAGCTCACACTGCAAGTCAAAAAATTTAAACTGCTTGCAAAATCGCTCTACGACCTCGCCTCAAAATGGCATGGGCTCAAAGACCCCGAACTTCGATACCGACAACGCTATCGCGACATGATACTTAATGATAACACCACAAAGCTCTTACTCATGCGAAGCGCAATTGTTTCTCAGATGCGAAAAACTCTTGAGAAAAAGGGATTTGTTGAAGTAGAAACACCTATTCTCCAACCCTTGTATGGGGGTGCAAATGCTGAACCATTCAAAACACATTATCACGCGCTCAAACGCGACTTCTACTTGCGCATCAGTCCTGAACTCTACTTGAAACGCTTAACAGTAGGGGGCATGGAGCGCGTGTTCGAGATTGGCAGAAACTTTCGAAATGAAGGCATTGACACCTCGCACAGCCCTGAATTTAGCATGCTTGAAGCATACCAAGCCTACGCTGACTATGAAGACATGATAAAACTCAACGAAGACTTGTTTACTGATATTCTCAAAAACGTGCTCAAAAAAACAACATTCACTATTAAAGAACAAAAAGTGAGCTTCAAACCACCTTTTGCGCGCATCACCATGATTGATGCAATCAAGAAATATGCCGGCATTGACGTCAACACGATGAGTGAAGAAGATTTGAAGCGCGTGCTCAAAAAAGAAAAAATTCCCATCAGACCCGCATTCACGTGGGGGTGGGGTGTGCAGGACGTGTTTGAACACTTTGTAGAACCAAAACTTGTGCAGCCCACGTTTGTTATGAGACACCCAAAAGAAACAAGTCCGCTCTGCAAACCCTGCGAAGATGATCCACGACTTATTGAACGATTTGAGCTGTTTGCGGCTGGACGAGAACTCTCAAACGCGTACACTGAACTCAATGACCCTCGAATTCAAGAAGAATTTTTTGCCATGCAGCAAGAGCTCAAAAAACGCGGCGACAAAGAAGCACACGAACCAGACACTGATTTTGTTGACGCACTCAAATACGGACTACCCCCCACTGGCGGGATTGGTATGGGTATTGAGCGCCTGCTCATGCTTCTTCTCGAAAATGAGAGCATTCGCGACGTCATGTTCTTTCCCATGCTCAAAGAAAAAAAGTAAAGCAGCTACAGTTTCTTATAGGTTTGAACCATGAGCGAACGCTTCATACCAAAAAATGCGGGAATGCTCAAGACTAACACCCATCGTGCAAAACGAAAAAAGCCAACACGCTGAAAGCGGCGCGCAGACGTTACCACATGGCAGTCAAGCTTGGAAAATGTGTATTTCTTTTTTGCAAGCTTTCGAGACACGTACACGTTCCACACGAGCACATCCGCGTTCGCGTAATCCACTTCTTTAAGCACGTTTTTTCGCACAAAAAACGCGTCATCGCCCCAACTAAAACGAAACCATGCGTGAAGCTGATTTGCAAGAAATGAAGCAACACGCGCGCCAAAACCGCTCACATCATAATCAAGCGTGCACACGCCATAGTCAACCCCGGCCTTAAGTGCGCTATCAATCGCGTCAAAATAGTTTACCGGAACAAGAGTGTCGGCATGAATTGTGCAGACCACGTCACCACGCGCAGCACGAACACCTTCTTCTAACTGGTTTTTAGGAGACTCACAGAGGATAACTTTCGCTTTTGGAATGCGCGGAGGATTTTCACTGCCCCCATCAACCACAATCACCTCAACTTTGCTTCGCGCCTTTACAATTGCATCAATGCATGACATAATACGTTCATGAGTTTCATTTAGAACAGGAATAATTACGCTGTATTTTGGACCAAACAATGCCATGATACTGATATACCCTCTTTTAAGGATTAAAATATACTGCTACAAAACGTTAGAGTTTTGCCAATTCCTCAAGAGCTTTTTTCAATTCAGGAGCTTCCTCGTATCGCGCTTGTTTGTGTTCTTCATAGCGTTTTGCAAGATGTGAAAGCAGGCTTGAAATAGGTACAACCTCACTAACGCGCTCAGGCAAGCACAACGCTTGCGGTATAACTAATTCATGCATAGAGCGCACGCGCACCCGCGTGTCCTCACGGTCTAATACGAGAAGTGCATTTGCGTCTGACGCATATCTTTTAAGCATGTTTTTCACCTTTCTTTGCGAGTAGCCTGAACGCAAAGCCAATTCCTCAAGAGAGATAGTAACATCCCACACCCGCAGGTATGAGACTGCTAGGTCAAAGTATCATGTTTTCAATAGAATTTTTTACATGCTCAAATAACATTTTTCGGGACTGGCAAAAAGGATAATGGGTATTAACAGAGCCAGAAACGCCTAATGTTTCACTAGCACAACCCCCATTACAGATAGAAACAAACTTACAAGAATCACAGTAAGCTCGCCTAACCTCACTACCCATTAGTGTAGAACCTGCTTTTTTTGAAAGCAAATCAGACAAAGAAGTATCAAATATGTTACCAAAAGAAAAATCTTTAAGCCCAACAAAACGATTACATGAATAAACATCTAAAAAAGAATCTACAGCAACAAATGCAGACTCACAAACAGCGGAATAAGCACACCCGTCATTATAACCTAAAAGAAAACTTCTAACAATGCTCTCAAAAGGTTCCAAAACAATATCTCCTGTTTCCATCCAATAATCATAAAAACGAATCCAAGACTCCCCTAATTCCTTTGGTGTAACAAAAAAAGAATCATTAGAACCATTAGATGGGGTGTAAACGCTTAAACGTGCGCGTTTTGAACCCACACCCCTAATAGAATCAATAATATCTCGCTCATAACCTAAAGAATCATGCGTTAAAACAGTTAGGGTACTAAAAGGCACATCTTCATTTTTCAAGTGATTAATACCTTGAATCACGGAATCATAAGAACCTTCTCTATTATTCAACACTCTGTTCTTATCATGTAGCCATTTAGGACCATCAAAGCTAATCCCAACATTAAAGTGCTCATCATGAAAGAATTGAGCAATACCCTCTGTAATCAACGTCCCATTTGATTGAAGAGAATTAGAAACAGGAATGTTCTTGTAATTATACTTTTTTTCAATTGAAACAATATCCTGCAAACCGGCCAAGCCAAAAGCAAGAGGTTCACCTCCAATGATTAAAACGTTTAAGGACTCCTTCTCAATTTCAAAAAGCTGAGAAAAAATACGTTCTAAATTCTCATAACTCAATCGTTTAACTTTCTTGTCTGAAATATAACAATATGAACAAGAGAGGTTACAGGATTCAGTGGGATTTAACATAAGCTTCATATATCAGCCCCCCGCCCCCTCACATGAGTAAGAGCAATATCAATAATCTGTTCAAAACTGAACTTCGTGTAATCAAACAAGTTCTTGTCAAGAATGAGCTTATAAAAACTTCTTTGAAATTCAGGCATGTGTTCTAATTTCTTGCTTAGGACTTGATCAGGATTATTATAAAAATAAGGGAGGGTAACAATCTCGATTAGCCATTCCAAAATAAAAACTAAATCCTTTCTCCGTAAATTACCTGCTTTATCTTCTAGAAGAGATAAAGAAACAATCTTATGAGTCAACTCGTGAAACAAAACAAAAAGATCTCTGCGAATAACTTCAGAATCATTGCTATACAAATTTCTTGGCTCCAAAATAACACAGCAATCCCTATTAGAAGAACCACACCCGCTCTCAAGAAAATTATTAACTATCAGAACGTTAACCTTTGAAAAACCTCCTGCCTTAAAAAAAGAAGCAATATTATCAAACCACTCAGTTCTTATCTCACCCGTTCTACGTTCAATTTCCCAAACTCTTCTTTGCAACAAAGGAAATTGTTCATCCCATAAAACACAAAAATTTTTCCAAAAACATGTTAAAATCTTAGGAAAACTCTCCTGTATTCTACCATACTCGGAAAAGATCTCCTCAAGCTCGCTAGCTCGAAGATTACTACTTTCATCAAAAAAAGAATCTAAAACAGACTTATTTAACGCTCCAAAACGATCAACATATTTTTTCTCTAAAGGAGTATTACTCAAATTTCGAAGAAAAACAAGAAAACTTAACTCCTTACTCACAGTAATAGTAATTTCTTTCACTGCAACGCCTCCGCATCTTTTATTCCCAAATCCCTCTTAGTTTGCTGTCAAGCGTGATTCCGTCTTGATTGTTTGGGGCTTATACGTCTTCAAAATTGAGGGCATTAACCCATTTGACAAGTGCCCCCGCGGGGATTTGAACCCCGGTCACAGGCTCCGCAAGCCCGCATACTATCCATGCTATACTACGGGAGCAATTATCCAACACAAAACGGGTTAGCATTTATAAGCCTTTATTTCACAAGAATTTCTTTGACAAATACTTCTTTTCAAGCACGAAAAACACTGAACTCTCAGGAGGATTGAGCACATGACCAAGTTCTTGGAGTGCTGAGCGAAACGCCATACCCATCACGAACGCGTCACGAATCCACGCGCGCGGCTCATCATTTGACTCAAACACGTCAAGCACGAATTGACACACGTCATCAAAACGCTGGAGTATATCATCATTTTTTCGGGAAACCGCGTTAAAAAACGTGTTCATACGTGCAGAGAGCGCACGTGCAAATTCATCACTTTTTGCTTTGCTCACAATACCGGCATAATAGCGGTCGCGCTGAATCTTAATAATCCGTGAAAGAACGGGGTGCTCTTCTACACTAAACTCGTTTCTCTCAGAGAATATGTCTACAAGCCACTGCTTCCACAATCTCATCACTACAAAAACATAAAACAGGCATTCATAAAATTTGAGGTAGTGCACCTACTGTTTTTTCAAGAACGTTTCAATGGTTTGAACAACATACTCCAATTGTTCTTTTGTCAAATGCTCATGGCACCCCATGTAAAGACCATTTTTTTGAAGCTCGTACGAGTGAGGATAATAGTTCTTGTTCAAATTGAGCGGTGCTTTTTCAATTATTGGGAAAAGCTCGCGCGTTGCAATACCATTTTTTTGCAAGTGCGCTTCAAGCGCGCTCTTTAATTCAGGCGACTCACACTTGAAAGGAAGCATCATGGGCACGAAATCAATGCCTTTTTGAATTTTTTGGAACGTGAGCTGGTCAAACTCTTCAAGGCGTGAACGAATCCAGGTGTAATTATGCTTTCGTGAGGTGATATTGTGCTCAATGCGCTGCACGTTTGCATACGCAATTGCTGCTTCCAGTTCGGTAATGCGTGAAGAATGACCCGGGTACTTGTGCACGTACACTCCTTGTTTTTCCTGACCATGCACGGCAATGGTTTTTGCACGCTCAAACAAGGCATCATTGTTTGTGGTAATAATCCCTCCAACACCAGCAGTAATAATGTGCGACACGTACATGCTAAACGCTGCAAAATCGCCCCACGTGCCAACACTCCGTCCATGAAATGTTGAGAACATGCTCTCGCACGAGTCTTCTACCGAGCTAAAACCATATTTTTGTTGTAATTCCTCAAAGTGAGGCATGTCACAGGGAACGCCAAACAAGTGGACAGGCACAACAAGCGCGTGCTCGTTTGCAGGAACGCTCTTTAAGCGCGCGTCTAAATCGTTCATGTCAATAAGCCATGTTTCCTTGTTAATATCAACACCGTAAACAGGCATTCCCCCATAGTGCGCGGCATTCCACGTTGCCGGAAATGTGGTTGCTGACGTATACACCTGCTTTTTTAGTTCGGGCTTTACACTTTCATATCCTATTTTAAGCGCGTCAGTTCCACTTGCAACAAGCAAAGCGTGAGAAACGTTATGATAACGAGCAAATTCTTTTTCAAACAATTCATGATATTTTCCGCGACTCAGCCAGTTTCGTTCAAGCGCATCATTCACGTATTTTCGTGCGTTTTCGTCTAGTACGAGTTCGCCCACGTTCACTTTCATCAACAAAAAATCGCACCCTTAATTTAAAAAGATTATAGTAAGAAGAGAGTGGGCTTACGGGGATTTTGACCCTCCACAGCTCTCGCAAAGTTGTTTGAATCTTGTATCAGAATCAAAAAGATATGGGTACGAGAATAAAATGCTTACCCAAATGTTTAAGTATTAACTTTGTTACTCATGTCGCAACATGACAACTGAAAATTTAAAAGATTCAGAAAAAAAACTGCAAGACATTGTCTTAGATCTAGTTCCTTTGATAAAAACAGACATTGACGAGAAAAGACTAGAATACTTCAGAAAACAACGTCCTTACGAATTGAGTTCAACTCCTGATTATCAAGACTACTAAACCTATTCTATTATGAGACCAGACATATCATTAGTTGTACAAGTAACGGATAATTGTAACCTAAACTGCACATACTGTTACATGGATAGAGACCGCCCACATAGGGATATGACTGATGATGTCTTAGAGCAGATTATTGAACAAACACTTAGCTACAATAATCAGTTTGGTCATTTTACATGGATTGGAGGCGAACCACTTGTTAGAAAAAACTCATTTTGGAAAAAAATAATCGAACTGAGTGAGAAACATAACAAGAAAAATCTTGAGATAAGTCATTCAATCCAAACAAATGGTCTCATGTTGACTAAAGAACGCTATGATTCTTTGCATGAAATGGGCTACAAAGTGGGAGGCAGTTTTGATGGCTGTCTTGATCTCCAAGAAACAAACAGAGTAACTCACAATCTCATTCCCGTTGGAGAGCAGATTCTCAACAATTTTAATTCAATAGAAGGCACTCTTGGACTAATCTCAGTTTTAACCAAACCGATGCTTGGCAGAGAAGAAGAAGTTTACTCTAATTTGACATCGCTCACGGATCGGGCGCGAATCAATTTTTTCACGCCGTCAGGAGGATCTCTTAGCGGATTAGATTCATTACTCCCCTCAAAAAATGAAGCTGAGCAATCCATCAAAAGATTTTATGAGCTATGGAAACAAGACGAAACAGAATTCATCCTCAACCCATTTTCAAGCATTATACGCGGTCTCGCTTTGGGATGGGTTAAAACATGTGATTTCTCAGCATATGCATGTTATAGAATCGTAGGTTCAAATCCTGAAGGAGAGATTTATCTTTGCTCACGAGCGACACATCTTCCAGAACTAAAAATTGGCGACATCAAAACACAAAGCTTATATGAAATTATTGGCAACCAAGCACATCAAGTTATACTTGACAGATACAAATCCCTCAAAGAAGGACAGTGCAAAGGTTGTGATATTTTGCCGTATTGTTCGGGAGGTTGCCCTATTGAAGCGTATTCTTTCAAGAGGGATATATTCGAGAAAACATATTATTGTGAGCCAAGAAAGGAACTATTCAATGTCATAAGAAAAGATTTGGAGGATCCTAATGTTAAAACAAGACTACTTAGAAAAATTGGTTTCAACGGATAATATCTCCATAATCCCTTTTGACAAACACACAAAGAATGATAAGTACATCCTGTATCAGGAAAACAAACCAATATTATTCATAAAGGTGTACTCTGAAAGTCCCTTGCTTCGCGAAATGATTGAAAAACGTGAAAAAGGAGCACTTAGTTTTTTTAATGAAACAGAACTCATCCCAGTACCTACACTGATTAATTCACAGCAAGGTTTTCTTATAACCACATATCAAGGAGAACTTCAAGATGTTCTTGTTGAAGAATGCATAAACGACATTGCATCTTTCCACACTGCAGCAGTTGGTTTCAACAACTATCCAAACTATCTCAAGAGCAAGATATTTAGTAATGACCGACGGGTAAGGGGTGTACCTCGTCTTGACAAACATGCAGAATTACTAAAAGATACAGTTGATACAGAACGACTACACTCTTACATAAATGAAGTCCCACCTCACGCATATGAGGAACTGCCAAAGATACTAACACATGGAGACCTCCATAGAGGAAACATTCATCGAAAAGAGAGTGGTGACATCCTCTTTAACGACTTTGAACGCGCTTATTTTGATTATCCCACCTGGGACCTTGCACGTGCATTATTTGACGTTTCCATCACTAATGTCAAAACAGTTTTGGATTCATACATCTCACAGATGGAAAACACAGCACTTATGCAACACGCAACAGCAGACGAGCTAGAAAAACTCATATTCGGCGATTGCGTGTACAGAATTATCACAGACATTATATCAGACAGACAATCATTAGACAATCCCGAAATTCTTAAAATACACACTAAAAGAAACCTTGAATTCTTAGAGAGGTACATATTCTAACCATGGAAATTGAATTTGTAGATGACAAAGAACTCATGTTTTGGAGTAGCATATTCAACCTAAACAGAACGGATTCAGAAAAGATGGGATACGAGTTTGAACAAGTACTCTCTGAATACACCGTATCAGAAGTAACAAAAAAAATAATTAAGGAAGGCGTTTTCTCAGCAAGTACAGAAAAAATCAACACTGCGCCCGAGCTTCAAAAAATCAAAGAAATAAATTGGAACGCATGGCTCAAATACTGGGAAAAAACACACACCACCATGGACAGTATTCGAAGTGCTATCCAAAAGAACGCTGAATCTTTTAATTTTGATTCACTCGCACCAGTTGAAAAATTCTTTGGTTACGCCATTCCTAAGCGAATAAGACTCATCCTATGCCCAGGTTCAACCACTCTTTTTGGAAAGGGTAACGTTGATTTTAGATACTCTAAAGATGTTGTCCTCCTATTTCCCCGTAATTACCAGAATTTTTCAGAAGAAACTATCTTCAAAGACTTTGCAGTACTTATTCATGAGCTTATTCATTTTACACAAAAAAATATCTACTTCAAAGAAGACAGAAATTTCATTGAAGCAGTTACACGCGTCTTTGCACCAAAAGGTATTATAATCAGTAGCGGGCCAATGCCAGAGAATTCTCCTGAATCAAGAATGCGGCCTATCATCAAAAAAGCGATGGCCAACAGACAAACATATGCTCACATAAGAACAGAACTCCAACAAGAGATGAAATAACAGTCTAATACACGTATCATACAAGGGATTTGAACCCGCCCCAGCGCTCCATGAATTGATTTAGTATTTCAGTTTTCGTTCATAGTGTTTATGGTTAAACCACTCTAGAATTGCCGATATTAATTCGACTTCGTTAGCAGCAGTAACCGTATACAGTAATCTCCATCCTCTTGGCAAATCATACTTCCATAAGTTTTTGATACCATAGTTTTGCACATAGCTCGTAGGGATAAGTTTTTTAGGTATTTGAATTCCTGCAAACGCATTTTGCTTTAAGTCATGAATCGCTCGTATCATTGATTTTTTAACAAAATCTTCTTCAGATAATGCATGAAACACTTTTTCTAATTCATCTGAGATGAAAACCACTCGTGAAGCTTTAATCATATTTCAATCTCCTTTCTCTTTGCCAATTTTTTTGCAAGAACCGGATTCCAAATATAGGCTATTTTTCCTTGCTTGTCAAAAGCGATTTTATTTATGCTTTCAAGATATTCAAGTACAACCAAATAGGTCTGCCACATCACTTTCTTTGGAAGCTTTTTCCACAAGTCTGTTCTATTAAACTCGCCACTAAATTCATCTATGGTTTTTTCAACCATCAATACCGTAGCTAATGTTGGAGATCGCACAAATGGGTTCTTCACTGACTGCTGCTGCATAATCAAGTAAGTATATCAATTGATATATAAACATTTCCTCAAAAGTATTTGATCACGTGCCAAGCAAAATAAAAAAGAAAACCTCAAAGTAATGGGATTACGGGGATTTGAACCCGCCCCAGCTCTCGCCGAATCCAACAAAATATTGCCCTAGCATAGTATTTTATGTATACGAGTTATTATCTCACGGAGTAGTCCTGCTTTTATTCTTCCTATCCTCTTAATTACTAACCGTTTGTCAAGCTTTAGAATGTTACTCACTTTAACACAACACTCATCATAAAGATTACCTTGTTCCACATCCACGGGGTTTATGATAATATCCCCCCCATCAAGATTTGAAGTTACGCCAACAACAATTACATCCTGAGTTTTATTGAAAGAATTATTGCTTACCACTATTACTGGACGAACTTTTCTTCCCGACTGATCAGAAAATGGAAAAGGTACAAGAAGTAAGTCTCCTTGTTTCACAGGTACTTGCCCCAAACTTTTTCATCTTCTTCATTATCCCATAATTCTTTCATCTTCTGCTCGGCAAGCACAAGCCATCCTTGCTTTTCTTTTTCAAACTCATTAAGCTTATCTTTGACTAAATTTCTGATAAACTCTGATTTTGAAGGATAATTTTTTTCCTTAATAAACGTGTCAAGCTCCTTTGCTTCCTTTTCTGGGAATTTAACCGTCACTGTTTTCATAGTAATCCCAAGAGATTACTGTTATTTAAATATATCTCAAGAATGGAAGATACTTAATGGAAAAAAGGATGAGTATTATTTAGTTGGTGGACATCATAGAGCAATCGCTCTTGCACTGAAATGGGAAACTACCATTAAAGGAGTCTGCTTAAATATCCTTGAATTCATTGCCACAGGTGATATAAAACAATACAATGAATTACACACGAAGAGACGGAACCACGGGCACTCAGATAACATCTTCAACAACTTCCCAAAAATGGATTAAGAGGGCAATGCCTTCTTTTTAATATATCATGAGAGAAGAGTATCGATTGAGGTTAATAAACGAACTAGCCCAGCATCTAGACCGTGACAGACAAATGTTTCGTAAAAAACTCATTGACTATCTAATCAAGATAAAACAAGGTCATTTTGAATTCGCAGGATATATAGCCGCAGCAGTTGGTGGCGATGATGAATTCCTCGAACTAAATGACTTAACAGACCCCACACTCACACAAAAAGATTTAATCCAGAAAGCTGATGAATGGATTAAAAAACTAAAGAAACAAATCTAATGGGCTTACCTAGATTCAAACCCCCGATCTACTGCTTATTCAGTATCAGAAATCACGTTTTTGATTCTCTTTGCTTTTGGTATTTTTCCAGATATGATTCTAAATCAGCATAGTCATTTCCTCTATCTAAGAGGCAGATGAGTATAACGTCTGGTTGTATAACTACATAAATCAGTCTCACACTTCTTCCTTGAATGGTAAGCGGTATGCGAAACACTCTTCTAAACAGTTTTGAATGTACTGCTTTAAAGCGGAAGGGGTTTTCTCTAAGCAACAAGATTTTCTTTTCAATAATCTTTTTAGATTTTGCATCAATCTGCGCTACTTGTTCTTTGAAAATTCTAAACGCCTTTATGGAATACCTCATGTTCTTAACACGTTCACGAGTTCCTCTTCAGAAATAACATGACCCTGTTCTAAAGACGTTTTTATAACACTGTCAATCAGGTTTATTTCTCTTTGCGTGAATGTTTCATCATATCTTGATTCAAAAATTTTTTCTCTCAAACTGTCTCTAATCAATTCCTGAACATTGGTGAAACCAAACGTTTTCACATACTTTTGAGCGTTCTGCAATAACTTTTCGGGTAATTTAACATTCAACTGCTTTGTTCCCATAAATATCCGAAGGTATCTTTAGATATTTAAGCATTTTCCTCGTGAGTACTGCATGAAAAAAGCGGACGAGGGAGGATTCCACCGCACCTTTTAAGAAAAGCTGCACCAAAAAAAAAAACTGGAGTGGGCTTACGGGGATTTGAACCCCGACGAGCAGGTCCGAAGCCTGCCAGGCTATCCAGATTACCTCATAAGCCCAATCGCAATAAAGATACGAGAAACTGCTTTTTAAACCTTAGCGTTTACGTATGAACGCTTCTCAGCTGTGCGAGATTGTTCTCAAGAAGAGAATAGAGCTCAGCAACACGCTCATTATACTTTTCAAAAAGCGCGCTATACGTTTTTAACTCCTGAAACGAGCTAATCTTTTCAAACGAAACACCGTTTGCAGAATCAACATATGCTTTGAGCGAGGCGTCAAGACGCGTGTAGAGCGGCGTGTTTCGCAACTCCTTAAGATTACCATAACTCAATGAAGAAAACTCAGTTCCAAGAAGCGAGGTGAGTGTTGAGATTTGTGCAAACGCTTCTTTTGATAACACGGGGCGAAACACTTCAAACTTGCCAACAAGCATGACTAGTTCTTCATACCGTTTTTCTGATTCTTTGCGCGTTGCTTCAAGCCAAGTCATGATTTTTCAACAAGAATACCCTCATTACTGCTTTTAAACATTTCCAAACCAAAAAAGAGCCCAAAAACCCCTGTTTTTTTAAAAAAAGAGGGAACAGGAGTTGAAACGTTCATAACGCATAAATAAGCAAATGCACCTCTAATAGTAATGGTTGAAGCAACATACAATCAAGTCAAATCTTTTCTTGACCAAAAAGAGGGTCATCGGGTGTTTATCAGCAAAGCACGAAACGAACTATCCTACCTTTTCGAGAACATGATGCCCAATCAACTCTTGCTTGCAGGCAAGACTGGTTTTGCAGAATTTGTCCGAGACTATCACGCGCTCATAACCCATAACGAACAACTTTGCGCAGTAGTAATTAACAGACAACACCTCGGCGAGTTTTCGGATTTAATAAACCAAGGACTCCTCTACATCATACACCAACAAGAATAAACAAGCGCCAAAACCTTAAAAAAGGCGTCGCGATACGGTGAGGAGCATGCATGAGCCTGCTGGTCATCTTGTATACATGAGCGAATACGCTATTGCTAAGGATATGTATCCAATTAAGACCTACAACATCACGACGTGTGTTGGTATGGGTCTTGATAAGCCACGCGAGTTTGGACTCTTTCACGCCACGGCAAACAACCAGATTTCCAAGTTGGAAACGCTTATTTCTAATGTTAAGCGCCACGTACTTCGTATTTTACAACACGAAAGCAAGAGCGTACAAGAACGTGACAGGCTGGCTTAGCGAAAACGAGCTTGACTTCTCGCAACATGAATGTTCAAACGTGCTCTTTTTGCGTGACGCCACATTTAGCGCATACACGCCAACACACTACCTTACCAAAGAGATGGCAGACCTTCTTATCAAAACAAAAATGTTTAGCAAGTTTGTACAAACAGACCGCTTTATTTGAAAAAACGCGGGCGTGGGAGGATTTTTTTGAGTTTTATTAAGGAGAAAACCATATAAACCATAGTTATATATAGATGTCTATGGCTATCACAACGATTCAGGTTGATGTTGAAGTTAAAAATAAATTAGAATCATTGAAGCTTTCTGATAGGGATACTTTTAATGATGTGATTAAGGAGTTGATTGAAGATACTATGGAATTGAATGAAATTACTAAGAAAGAGATTTCTGAATCAATTGCTCAGATTCAAAGAGGAGAATTCGTCTCTCATGAAGACTTGGGTAAGGAATTAGGTTTTTAAATGTTTGAAATTGTTTGGTCAGATAATGCTGCTAATAACTTGAGAAAACTTCCAAGAAACATTAGCAAAAGAGTTTACAAAAAAGTTGATGAATTAAAGGAAAATCCTTATTCTAATGCTAAAAAGCTTGCTGGCACTTCTTTTTACCGGGTGCGGGTCGGAGATTACCGGGTTATTTTTACTATTATTAAGGATAAGCTTGCAATATTAATCCTTAACGTCAAGCACAGAAAAAAAGTTTACAAAAAATGAAGCGGGCATGGGAGGATTCCACTCAACCTTCTTGATAAAAAGCTTGACCAAAAACAGTTTTTTTATTTTGGCATCTTACACGTTCTTTTTTAGAAAAAAAAGAAAGGGTAGCGGGCGTGGGAGGATTTGAACCCCCGACCTACTGCTTAGGAGGCAGCCGCGCTATCCAGACTGTGCCACACGCCCATTACCACAAGAACATAAAGAACTGTTTTTTAATCCTTTCTGCTCACATTTTCTCAACAGGTTCAATAGCAAGTAAAGACAAGCAGGATGAGAGCACGTGTACGTACGCGTTTACCAGCTTTAAACGCGCAGTTTGAACGCCACCACGCGCGTGAAGCACGCTGTTTTTTTCGTAGAACGCGTTAAACTTTGATGCAAGTAAAAACGCGTATTCAGCTATAGTATGAGGAGAATGCCGGTTTGCAGACTCCTCAACTACAAACGGAAAACGCGCAAGATAGTGAATAAGCGCCTGGCTTTCAGGATTTGAAAGCGCACTCATTTGAGGCTTTGCTGTTTTTTTGCCCACTTTGTGCTCAATACGTTTTGCGCGAACAAGCGCGTACTGCAAGTATGGTCCAGTCTCGCCTTCAAACGAGATGGACTCATCAGGTTTGAACACGAAATCTTTGTGCGCGCTGTATTTGAGAATGTAATAGCGAAGCGCGCCAAGACCAATCTTTTCTGAGAGCACGCTCATTTGTTTTTTTGTGATGCCTTTGCGCTTTTCAAGCTCGACTTGCGCTTTTTTTGCAAGCTCGTCAAGCAAGTCGTCTGCGTCCACAGTTGTTCCTTCACGTGATTTAATCCTGCCCGTTGGCAGGCCAATCATGCCGTAGCTTAAGTGGCGCACTCCTTTTGCTGCTTTGAGTTTGAGCATGTTGAGAATTTCAAACAAAACCTTGAAATGGTAATCCTGTTCATTTGCAACCACATACAGCGACTGGTCATAATGAAAGTCAGCATATTTTTGCTTTGCTAAATACAGGTCTTGTGTGATGTACACGCTTGTGCCATCTGCGCGCAACAACACTTTTTCGCCCAATGGTTTTCCAAGGTCAATTATTACTGCACCATCCTCACGCTTTTTGAACACGCCTTTTTTGACCCCATCAAGAACGAGTTTTTTTCCACGTTCGTAGATATCGCTTTCAAAATATTCTTTGTCAAACTTCAAGCCAAAGCGTTTGTATGTTTCATAAAATCCGTCAAGCGCCCACGCATTCATTTTCTTCCACAACGCGCGAACCTCAGGGTCATTGTTTTCCCATTTGACAAGCATGTCTTGAGCTTCTTTTTGCAGTTCTTCATGTTCTTTTGCTTTTTGTGAAAACAAGACGTAATAATCGCCAACAAAGTGGTCTGACTTCTTATCCGGCTTCTTATTCTTGCCCCACAACTGGTAGGCAAGCATTGATTTGCAAATGTGAATGCCCCGGTCATTATTCAAATTCACCGGTTTGACGCGATAACCCTGGCTTTCAAGAATGCGGGAAACTGATTCGCTTAAGACCATGTTTCGCACGTGGCCAATGTGGAGTGGCTTATTTGTGTTTGGCGAGGGCGACTCAAGAACAACCACTTTTTTGTTTGGTTTTTTAAACCCGAATCTTGATTTCTCTTTTGAAATGCAGGACAATACTTGTTTTGAAAATTCTGCTTTGTCAAAAAACAAATTCACATACGGGCCTTGGGGCTTTGCATCAATAAACAATGCACTCTTTGACACGTCAAGAGTATGAATAATGTCCATTGCAATTTGCATAGGGCTTTTTTTGCGCTCTTTTGCTAAACTAAAACACGGAAATGCGATATTTCCAAGAGACTGGTCTGGTGGCGTTTCGAGCAGTGCAAAAACCTCTTTTGTTTTTAGACCAGTAGGTTTTGCTAAGAGCTTTGTAGCCTCATTAAAACCAAATTCCACACTCATACTAAGACAGTCCCTCCCTTTAAATGAGTGGGCGTGGAGGGATTTGAACCCCCGATCCCCTGGTTAGAAGCCAGGTGCCTTATCCAGACTAGGCCACACGCCCGTTTAGTATGAGTGCAACTAAAAAAGTCAGAAGTACTGGCGGTTTCTGGGACACTCACCATACATAACAACAGTTACACCCTTAAATGCCTTAAAAAAGTTTCCACCACCCCAAAAATCCTACTTGCGGTAAGGTGAGCTAAAACTCTTATTGCGGTAGAGAAGGTAGCCAACAATTCCTGCTGCTCCGACAAAAATGAAGATGATAAGCGCAGAGACAAGGGTAATTACCGACTCTTTTTGTGCTAGCGCGCACCCGCTTGTTGTGCATGATGTTTCACATACTTCAACAACAACCCAGGCAAGGCCATCACTTGAACAGCGTTCAAGCACGTTGTCAGAACAGCGTGGCTGATTTGGCGTGCAGGCTAAACTCGCTTCTTCAATGAGCGCGTCAGCAAACAATTCTGAGGAAAACCCGTTTACAAGCGTGTTAAGCACGCTTGAAGAATTAGATATTTCGCGCGAAACCGTGTAGTTTACCACAAACTCGTCACCAGGCTCAACAGAATCGTAGGTAATAAGGTATTCAGGGTCTGCAGTAACCACTTGAATAGAACGCGCGCCACGCGCGCTTACGATAATGCTTCCCGCGTGCTCTGCAAACGTTTTTGGAACGCGCTCGTAGATGGTGAAGTTTTGAACAGAATGATTTCCCGCATAGCGTATTCGTGTGCTCACTACGGTCCTTCCGGGTTCAGCGCGTGCGCTGCGGTCAATACTTGTTTGTGAAGTGATAAGTTGTGAGAGCTGCAATAAGTTCTGCTGAGCAGGGTCTGCAAGCTTATCTGCTGCAAGCACGTTTTCGAGTGCGCCAAGGAGTTTTGTGTTATTGATAATGCCCCGCGGTGCGATGGTTCGTTGCGTGCGCGCCATTGATTGAGTAACATTACTTAGTGCTTCCTCTTCTGTTTCATTCGTTGTGGCTGATTGAGTTTGGTTTGTTTGCGTTTCGTTTATTGTCTGCGTCTGGTTCGTGCTGGATGATGGCGTATCATACGATACTACTGTAGTAGTCGTGCTTGAAGAAGATGCAGTCACCGTAAGAGACGTGTACTCAACAAGCGTTTGCCCGTTGCCACCCGTAATAGTTGTGCTCACGTTATACGTATTAGCTGATGATGCTGAAAGCGAGTAATTAAGGTCAATAACTGAACCCCCCGTAATAGAGCCGCTTACAGAGCCTGACACAAGTGACGCACTCACGCCAGAGGGAGATGAGGAAACACTTACTGAATAATTTGTTGTTTCTCCCCCCGTGTTGTGAACGCTTACTGCCCAATAGGACGCAGCACTTGCAGTAACACTTGAGGCTGAAAGCGCTGATGAGGACGCAGCCAGACTCGCAGGAGCAGGAACAATAAGCCCGGTTTGCTGACTGTCTGAAAGGCTTCCGCCCGTACCTGAATCAGTGCCTGAAAGGCTTGCCGTGATTTGACCGGTGTAATCGCCTGCAAGACTAGCAGAACACGACCAGCTGGCAGAACCAGTGCCTGACGCACTTAATGAAACATCTTGAGGCGTTGAGGGTGAACATGACACGCCTGAAGGCAGGGTGAGTGATGCTTTAACACTTGACACTTGCGAGCCTGAAGCATATAATGAAATTGTGAAAGAAGACGCTTGTGACGCGCTGTCAGGAATACTGATGCTCGTAATTGAAAGCGAACCTGCTGCGTGCGCGGGAAGCGCAAACACACTAAACGCTACAAAAAGGGCTGCAATCAGTAATGCGTTTCGTTTCATTTATGACACCGAAAATATGTTTGTTGCAACTGCAGTTGCTGAAGATATGTCAAGGCGGACAAAGTAATTACCACTCATCGTATTCGTGCTGTTGAGCACGCCATAATAATTACTGCCTGATACTTGGTTGAGCGGAGTTGAAAACGAGGTGGTCTCGTTTGATGTTGCATTAAACGTAATGGTAGTTGCCGTTGCATTTGCTTCATTAGTCAAAAGATACACGTCTTCGTTACTTGCAAAGCGTGTCGCGTTAGTTGACACACTTGAACCTGTCCAGATAATTGGAACTGACCCTGACGCAGGCGCAACGCTTACAACTTTTGTCTCGCTTCCCACACCAGGAACAAACGCTTTGAACACGTACAAGCCAGGACTTGCAAGGGTGATATTAACAGGCGTGACTTGTGAAATGCCGCCACTCAAAACCACACTTCCATTATCATAAGCAAGGTTTTTTGCTGCAGGCGAGAACACAGTAAGATTTGCTGTCGTGCTCGCGCTTGAACTGAGATTTGCAAGGAAACTTTCTCCTGCAACAATTGATGGAACGGAGAGATTGATTTGGGCGCCTGCACTCTTTATGCTAATAAACGCAAAGCCAAAACCAACTGACTGGTTTACAAACATGCGCACACCAACAGGGTAGTCGCCAAGAACGCTTGTTTCATTAGGAATTGAAATATTTATTATGTATGGCTGGCTTCTACCTGTAGTATTAAATGCCTGTTTGATTTCTCCTTTTGGCGTGAAAATTGAAATTGAACTGCTTGAAGCATTAACCTCGCCACCAAGGGTTACATTAATGACCTGCACATTAAGCGTAATGTTCTCGCCTGGCGCGTACTGAGGTTTTGATGAATTAACCACCACTTTTAAGCGGCTGACTGCAAATCCTGAGTAGAATTGCACACTTGGACTGTTCGTAAGAAAGGCATGGATGAAATAATCGCCGTCAGTGTTGTTTGCAGTTATGTTGTATGTTATTTTTGCAACACCTGACGCGCCAGTTATTGCCGTTCCAACCGTGGTTGGCTTAAGCGTTTTTGAACCGATTTCAAATGTCACGTTCTTTCCAGCAATAGCAGTGTTATTCGAGAATGATACGAGTGCACTAAACGTAGCAACATCACCGGGACGGTATGGGTTTTGGAAAGGCTTGTCTGATTTTGCATCAATGTTGAGTGCAGTGCCACCGGTAACAACAAAGTGTACTGGCGGCGCAAACCCGCGCTCGCCGCTTGGCGTTGTCACACTCACTTCAAGGTCGTAGCTGTGTGTTGGCGCGTCTTGCGGGATTGGAAAGCTGATTGTTGCGTTTCCGTCAGTTGTCGTGTTTGATGGAAGCTCAATGCGGTTTCCAAACGCCCAGATAATACCATCAACAACAGAATCGTCTGGCACGTTTCCACTGTTTGACGCATTAATAAAGAGCGTTACAAAAGAGCCCGGTGTTGCGTTGTATGACGTGACTTCGCTTCCCGCAGTAGCGTTAAGCAAGCTCACTTTAAGCGAAGATACCTGCAATCCAATGAATTGTGATTGACCGCCAACAACGATTCGCACGTAGTTGAAACCGGGTTTTGACGCGTTCAAAAGCACGCTTGCCCGACCGGCTTCGTTTGTAGTGCTCACATTCGCGCTTACGTTAATATCATTTGGCGGTTGGGCTTTAAAGAGCGTTGCTGCAACGGCAGTTGCGTCAATAGCGGTGCCGTTTGGATAACTTACACTAATCGTGACATTCACGTGTTCGTTGGTATCATAACTGAATTTGTCTGTTTGCGCGTGTATGATGTACGCGTTCACGTCAAAGCCGGTGAAGAATTTTTGAGAATTTGCATTTGCATCAGTAACCGTAAGCTTAACATCGTGATGGCCTACCGCATGACTGCTCAAATTAACGTGCCAAAAACCGCCATCAACTTGTTCGCCAGCAAATGAAACTGAATCGTTTCCGTCAACAACGGCGCTTATCGAACTTATTGACACGTCAGGCGGGAAGAACATGTTAATGAACACGTCATCAGTAGCTTCGTACACAGGACGATCAGGGTGGACAAAAGAATCAAGACCGCGAATATCAAAGCCATAGAATGTTTCAATCCGCACCACGTCAGTTCCTGTATCACGCGAGATTTTGAGTTGCACGTTATGGAAGCCAAAACTCCACTGCCCGTTCGTGCCAAGACTTGCTGGGTCAAGTGAAATACTTGTTTTTCCATCACTGCCCGTGAGATTAATAATTGGCGTATTACTATTATCAACTACTGCCTCAACAGTTGCATTCACAAGCGGGTCGTTGTCTGCAGCGTTCAATACTTCAACATTCAGCTTGACTATGTCTTCTGGTTTGTATTTTTGGCGTTCTGATTCAACTTTGATGTTAAGATTGCTGACTTGAATCCACCGGTTTGAAACACCATACCGTCCGTCTGCTTCAATTTTCACGGTAAGTTCGTAGAAACCCACTGAGGAAGGCATAGTGAGGTTAAGTGTTCCTTCACCATCAGCAATGCCTGAAGACGCGTTTACGATGCTCACTGCGTTGCCGTTTGCGTCATGCATTTCAACAATGATGGCTGACGTGTTTTGCGCAACAGGTCCTGTTGCGTTGAACGCGAATATTTTTGCCGAAACGCTTTGTCCCGTGCCAAAACTAAAGCCCGGTAGGTCAAGACCAAGCACGAAGTCAAAAAGATTGATAGGAAAAATCGTGGTTGAAGAGAACGTCACGCCGTCAGTACTGTTTGTTGCATTAAGCAGCAACCAGTACTTGTCACCAATAAGACCGAGTTCGCTTGCGTTAAGGGTTGCATTAAAACTGTTTGCCCCCGGACCGGTTGGGTCAAAGGTGAAATTGATTGGGCTGTCTGTTGCAGAAGATTTGTTGACAAAAAGTATGTGGCCGGTGAGGTTAACAAAGGTGCTGTTTAATGGTCCGGTGCTGCCCATAACTGATGCAAAGAGTGTATTATTGTCTGAGAGCGTCATTGAGTCAGGAAACATTGGCTGCACCTGCCACGCGTTTCCTCTTCGCAGGTTAACATTTGTTGTTGCTCCTGCAGTAATTGTAAATGCTGTGCTGTTATACACACCAAGAAAACGACTCATTTCAAAGCGAGGCGCGAGCTCAATTGTGTAGGAGCCTGCTGGAAGCGGGATGCTGATATTTAGGTCAGGATTTTGGCCAAAACCAAGAATGTCTTGGAGTATTGTGCCATCAGGGTTGAGGTAGTAGATAGTTTTCCCGTTTACTGAATTTCTAATGACAATGTTTGTTTCAAACCAGAAATTGAACTGCGAAATGAGTTGCGGACTTCCCCCGGTTGGATTAAAAATATTTTGAAAATCAGTAACTGAAAGATTAAGTGAGCCCGGCTCTGAAAGATTGCAGGTGCTTGCTGTTGCACTTCCTTGCATAATTGTTACTTCGCTTTGACACACACCAATTGCAGGACTACTCCCCCCTGGCCCGCCGCCAAACGTGGAATTTTTTCCAAGCAAGTTGAAAAACACATCATCATTAGACACGGGTGCAAGCAGTGAGAGAATCAGGTTTTGCGGCAGCGACACACCAGTAAAAATTGAAAGCATGTTGATTTTTCCTGCAACTGCGCTTCTCAAAAGACCGATACCATTTGTAACCACTTTACTTAACTCGCTTAACACAAGAGCCGCGCTGTTGAGCGTTACATTAATGTCAACGCGACCACCATCCTCGAGTTGAAGGGGTGAGAGAATTACTGTTGCGCTTTGCGCGAAGTAACCGCGGTTTCCATTTGTTTCCACCGTAGGGAAGTATATTGGCACGCCATCAGTAGTTTCATTGCTGATAATATAAAACTGGTAGATAGGGTATGGATAGGAACCAAAATCATCTGAAATCATTTGCGTTGTTGGCACGCTTAAACTAAATCTTCCGTTTGCGTCAGTAACGGTTGAATTAATAAACGAGATACCAAAACCACCACCCCCTCCCTGATAGAGTTGGGCATAAACAATCGCGTTAGGAACGGCATTTTTTGTGCTGTTTATGACTTTGCCAATAAACGCGGTGTAATTAGTAGTAGTGTTCACAACAGTGATATCCGCGCCAGTCATGCCAGTTGACGGTGTCATGAACGGATACGAACGCAAGCCGACTCCTGACACGTTTGCTTGGATATTATAGAAGTGATTGTTTGCAATAAAAAAAGGAAAACCTCCTTTTGGTCCATCACCGCCGCCTTGCGGGGGTACGGAGTGGTAGACAAGTGCGTCGGTTTCATAATCGGTTAAGTTAAGTTCTGCAATGTTTGGCTGTGAGGGCATGCCTGGTGAAGTGCTGTACAATTGGGGCGAGACAAAACCCACTGCTGCGGGCGTTTGAAGAATTACGTTAAGCGCGGTGCCCGGAGTGATATTGACAACCGCGGACGTGTTTGATGTAATAAAATCAAAAGCAAAAATGGATGCGGTCGCGTTTATCTGGCAATCACTTGAAGGTCCTTCGCCTTCTGAAGGAAACGGTATGCCCCGCGTTACGCACATGTTATTGGATATGGCGGGTGTTGGGCTGATACAATCACCTGAATCAACTTGTCCTAAACAATGAATTGCGTAATACCCTGAGGTATCTGTTGCTGCAGGACCTGACGCGATAAAAGATTTTGTGCCATTATTGTAGGTCATGAGCAGTGTGTTTTGAATTGGGTTATCATCTTCATCAAGCGCGTGCAACGCAACGTAGTTGATGGTAAACATGCTGCCGTTACAGCCCACGCCTTCGGCGCATTCTGCAGCGGTAGTTGCGTAATTTGTTTTGTTAAAAAGCGTGGCATTAATTTGAATCGTACTGTTTGTAAATGGCGCGTTCGTAGCATTTAATACGAGGTCTACACAACCCCCTCCTGTTTCATTAGTGAGCCCGACTGCGTTGTCGAAGGGAGCACCATTAAGAAGCGTTGCGTTTGTTATGTTAAATTCAGGACTTGAGAAATTAAAAGGACCCGTGCCATCATACCAGAGGTTGAAATCCTTGACTGTTTGAAGCGTGCCCGCACAAATGGTTATGCTTTGGTTGCCAGCAGTATTGTACGCGTCAGAAAGACAAAACAGAGTTTGACACGAGTTTTGCAAAACAGCGTAAGACGACGCAGGCAAGAGCAGGATAGGTGCTAAAAACAACAAAACGTATACTGCCCCCTTCCCACCCAACATTATAACATATTACACTGTTAAATATATATAAACTTGCTTGAAAAAGAGCACAACATTATAATGCATGCACGCGCACAAGACACGGTATGGAGCAAGAATTGCGCATCGTTGTTGACCATCGCGAGCTCAAAAGTGGAGTTGTCAAAGAATTGTTTCGAAACAAGGTACATATCATAACTGAACAACTCGCGATTGGTGATTTCATTCTTGGCGAGCATGTAGTGTGCGAGCGAAAAGGCGTGGAAGATTTTGTAAACAGCCTACTTGACGGAAGACTCTTCAAACAAGTCAAACAGCTTAAAGACGCGTACAAAAAACCGTTTCTTATTATTGAAGGCACGCGAGACATGTACTCGGTTCGAAACGTGCACGCAAATGCAATACGCGGGGCAATGGCAAGCCTTGCTCTTGACTTCTCATTACCCATTATTTTTACAAAAGATGAAAAAGATACGGCTCACTTTTTTATCACCATTCTCAAGCGCGAAAAAACTGACACGCAGGCAAACCTGCGTGCAGCACCAAAACCTTTAACGGACGTTGAATTGATGGAATACATCGTGTCCTCGTTTCCGGGAGTGGGAAGACGAACTGCGCAAAATATTCTCTTACAATTCAAAACCATTCATTCATTTGTCACAAGCGAACATGAACAGCTTACAAGCGTTGAGGGTGTGGGAAAAATCACGGCAGAACGCATTAAAGACATTATACAAAAGAGGTATAAACAATAAAAAAATAGCGGGGGGATAGGAGAAAATGCTCTAAATACACGACATCCACACTATATGTGAAACGCTATGAATGTTATCAAAAACAAAAGCATCAGGGCTTGAAAAAGATTGAAAACTATGAAAAAACTTGAACCTAAAGTAACCAATCAGGAAAACAGGCACGCCTTTATTACGTATTGGTCTGAATACGTGCGAACGCACCCTGATGGAAAACGCAAAACACTTTCCCTTAACTGCAGAACAATATTTAACCCTCAAAAAAGAGCCCTACAGCAAGCGCGCGCAAAGATTAAAGATAGCACCACACCTAAAAAATGAGTATGGCATCAAAAAAATGGCACGCGTTGTGGACTCCGCAAAACAAAAAACGCCTGCGCGTACTCGAATTCTTCACCCGATTTCTTCTCCTTGCCATCCCGCTCTATCTTATCATGTACTCCCCACTCTCGCTTTATTTTGCTGAAGACCTTATTGCAAATATCAGCGAATACGCCCTCACTATAAGCGGAAAAGCAGTGTTGAGAAGCGAAGGGGTCGAATACAACGGGCTTGCCATGCCCCTACTCTACGTGCAGGGCATTGAAAAAGGCGTGGGAATCGCGCGCGCATGCACGGGCTACCGCTCATTTATCGCGCTTGCTGCGCTTATCTTCGCGGTGCCGCGCATACCAAACAAGAAACGACTCTTAGGGCTCATAGTCTTTGCACCCATTCTCTTTTTTACAAACATTGTTCGGGTTGTCTCAACTATCTGGATTGGCGCAACCTTCGGGCTTGACTGGTTTGAGCTCACGCACACATTCTTGTGGAGAGAAGGGCTTATCGCGCTCATCCTGCTCATGTGGGTGGTGTGGCTGCTTCGCGTGCAAAACATCTCGATGAGAAGCGTTTGGCGCAGGGCAAAAATGAACGTGACGGGTTTTATACAGAAAATATGAAATACCCACGCCACATCAAAAACGAGTATGAATGAAAGGGAAGCGCGTGTTGTACAGTACTTGCGAACAAACGGACCAAGCCTGCCAGTACAAGTGTCAAAAGCACTAGAAGAAAATGTGATGTTTGCTTCAGCACTGCTTGGCGGGCTTGTGGCTACAAAACAAATCAGGCTTACGCGAAAAAAAATCGGCAACTCACCGCTCTACTTTCTGCCAGAACACATTAATCACGCACGAAGAATCATTTATGACCGACTTGACCCTCGAGAAAAAGAATTAGTTGATTTTGTCACTAAAAAAGGCGTGGTGCGCGAGGACGAGCTCACCCCAACTGAGCGGTTTTTTATCAAGGACTTGGTTGATTTTTTTGAATCAGAACAAGAAAACAACCAAACGTACTGGAAAGTGCCCGGAACAAATGCAAAACCAACGCTTGAACCGCCAAAACCTCTTGTGTCAAAACCAGAGCCGAGCGCGCGAAGAGAGGAACAGCAACCCTTTATCAAACAAGAAGCAGAACCCCACGAGGAGAAAAAACCCATCCATCTCAAAGATTCAGGTGATGATGAGTTCACGCGCAAAGTAAAACACTTCTTTGTCAAGCGGGGTATTCGCATTCTCAACACGGATGTGGTGCGAAGCAATGCGGAAATAAACTTTACTGTGCAAATCCAGGGAGACTTGATTCCCCAAACCTATTTTGTAAAAGCGCGCAAGAAAAAGAAAATCAACGACAACGACCTTATTGCTGCATGGTTTGAGGGACGAAAGCAAAAAGCACCCATACTCTATCTCGCAACAGGAGAGCTCACTAAAAAAGCGGAAAAATTCTTAAAAGAAGAGTTTGGCGAAAACTTCACGTTTCTCAAAGTAAGCGTGTAGAAATCTTTAAAATCCAACATGCAATGTTCTTACATTCATGGAATCAGATGCCAAAATCTATGTTGCAGGACACCGCGGACTTGTAGGCTCCGCGCTTGTGCGAAAACTTGAAGAGCGGGGCTACACCAATCTTGTGTACAAAACCTCACGCGAACTTGACTTGCGACGACAAAGCAGTGTTGAAGCATTCTTTCAAAAAGAAAAACCAGAGTATGTTATCATTTCTGCAGCAAAAGTTGGCGGCATCATGGCAAATAAACAATCACCTGCAACCTTTCTTACTGACAATCTGCTTATTGAAACTAATCTTATCAAAACCGCGTACGAGACGGGCGTAAAAAAACTATTGTTTCTTGGAAGCTCGTGCGTTTACCCAAAATTCGCGCGCCAACCCATGCGAGAAGAATACTTTCTTACCGGTCCGCTTGAGCCAACCAATGAAGGGTATTCTGTTGCAAAAATTGCGGGCATGGAACTGTGCAAACACTACCACACCCAATACGGGGCGGAATTTTTCTCAGTCATGCCCACAAACCTATATGGCCCGCACGACAATTTTGACCTCACGTCTTCGCACGTGATTCCCGCGCTCATACGCCGATTTCACGAAGCAAAAGAGCGCGCAGACAAGACCGTGACGCTTTGGGGAACGGGCAGTGCAAAGCGCGAGTTCATGCACGTGGACAGCTTGGCAGATGCGCTCGTCTACGTGATGGAACGCGTGAGTCTCGAAGACATTGCACGCCTTGACTGGGAAGAAAACGCGCCAAACAAAACCTTTGTCAACATTGGCACGGGAACTGACATCAGCATCAAAGACCTTGCCTACAAGATAAAAGACATTGTCGGCTACTCGGGACGCATTGAACACGACCTTACCAAGCCTGACGGCACGCCACGAAAACTCTTGGACGTATCAAAACTCTCACAACTTGGCTGGAAAGCAACCATTGATTTTGACGCAGGCCTTAAACAAACCTACGCATGGTATCTTGAAAACATAGCCTCACGCTAAAAGACGCAAGCGCAAATGGAGAGGATACTGAAGAAGCAAAAAGGAAAGATTAAATCTTTAAGTTGAGAACGTGTAGCTGATAATAAGAGTTATATGGCTCAAAGCATTATACGTTTTTATAATGAAAGAATTTAATATAATTATTGAAAAAGGTGAAGATGGTTATTTAATTTCTGAAGTAGTTGGACTTCCTGGATGCCATACACAAGCAAAATCTATGGATGAATTGATTAAGAGAACTAAAGAAGCAATTTCATTATATCTTAAATCCAAAGATGACTCTGTTGACGTTACAGACACGTTCATAGGTATGCAGAAAATAGCACTATAACATGTCAAAATTGCCACTTTTATCCGCTAGAGTATTCTTTAAAGTTTTAAGTAAACTTGGGTTTGAAAAGATAAGGCAAGAAGGAAGCCACGTATTTTTTAGGCATCCAGACGGAAGAACAACGGTAGTACCGAATTACCCTAGAGAAAAACTGAATCGTGGACTTCTAAATAAAATTGTAAAGAAGGATTTGGAAATTACAAGAGATGACTTAATGAAACACGTGTAGACCAACTTTTTCGATTTCGTCTAACTGGGAGAAAAAAGTTAAGGAATAGAATACCCTATACGGGTCTAATATAGAACCATCCTATTATTAGTCTGAAAGTACACGCGCGTTGTCATGCGTGTGCGCACGCTTAAAGAAGGTGACGCTGTGCGCGCATCACATATTCGCGCGCCTCGTCATGGCTTAGAAGCTCAATGCTGCCTTTTTTGGCAAGCGCAGTGAGCTCTTCTTTAAGCATGGAGTGATAGTTGTCAAAGCCTTTTAGCGCAAGAAGAGCCGATGCATTGTGGCGCGGGTCTTTGATGAATAAGAAACTTTTTTTGTCTTTTGCAAGAAAGCGCGTCCATAACCTGTTTTCGGGAATGAGCATGACGCCAATCTTAGCACGCTCAAACGCAATTTGTTCACGCGCATTAAAAAGCAGGGTGCCAAACGCGTTTTTGCCAACGCGTGAGCGGCGCTCTTTTGGAATAACGGTAAGGTATTCTAAAAACAGTAAGCGTTTTATAATCGCATCAAGTTTTGGAATTGATAAAAAATCTTGGACAAAACCCGCATGGCAGTTTTGAGAAAAGAGCGCGTAGCCAATAACGTGAAACCCGTGTTCTTCGCGTTTTGCAAGCAGTAATACTTCAAACTCGTTGAGCATGGAAAAAAACGCGCGCGCGTGTTTTTTATTAAACCAGTACCACGCGGCGCGAGCTTGTGCCGGGTTTTTCGCACACGCGAAACAAGTGTTCTTGCGGTTTTTTGCAATCCGTTGCGTATTCAAGATTTTCAAAAAGCACGTGCGCATCGTGGTCGTTTTTGAAGTGAAATACGTGGTAGGGCTCGCTTTGCCATAACCGGTTGCGTGCGCATTCGCGCTCTTTTTTCCACACGTTCATACCCGTACGTAAAGCATGTGCGCGCATATAAGAATTGTTGAAAAAAAAGGTGGGGGGTATAGCGGGAGGAGGATTTGAACCTCCGACCTCAGGGTTATGAGCCCTGCGAGCACTCCAAACTGCTCTATCCCGCTATCAATAGGTTCTCTAAGGGCTATACCCTCGCCGTACTTGAAACATGAAAGCTCCTTTTAAAGTTAACTGAAACGTAGACGTTGCACATAACGTGACTATAGTTATGTGCAAAGCCCAATTCTTAATAACTTTTTTAAATGTGAACGACCATTTTAACAAATGTGTTGAGGGATTGAGGGGGAGTCGCATGCTAATTTATAATTCTAGTATTACAAAAAAGTTTAAAAAGACTTTAGCATTCGCTAACTCATGCTTATGACAAATAAATCGTTCATAGATTCAGAAGATGTGTTGGATGTTGAATTCGCGATTAAGAACGCAGAAGAATATCAAACCATTGAAGAATTAGCAAATGAGATAAAGAAAAGTAAGAAACTTGTAGAGCGAATCGTCTTTTATTTGCAAGAAAAGAACAGAGTCATACTAAACAAGGAGAAAAAGATTATCTGGATTTACCAGCCAGAACTAATAAAAAACGCGGTGTTTTAAAAAATGGCTTGGTGGGAGGATAAGGAAATAAAAGTGGGTTTCTTAAACAAAGACGTTGAAAACCAGATTGAAGAATTCAACAACAGCAGTTTCAAAGCAATATATCATAAGATACAAGAAATTAAAAAATTGTTGAAAGACAATCCAGAAATGGGAAGAAACGTTAAAAAGAAGCTCATTCCCAAAAAATATAGGGGTTTTTCAAACCTTAACATAATCAATCTCCCCGACGGTTATAGATTATTATACACCATTGGAGGTTCTAATGATATTGAAATTGTGGGCGTTTTGCTTGTAGATTGCTTATCCCACCCTGATTATGATACACTTTTTAATTTCTAATACTGAGCGTTCCCCCTATTTTGGTGAGTTCTCTTAATTCTTTTGATGTCATTATCCAGAATGCGTCATTACTTTCTTTTATGTAGTTGAATACGCGGTGAATTGCGCCCAGGCAGACCCCGCAAAAGAATGTGAAAAAAAAGAGTTGGTGATGAACCGTTTAGAGTTGGCTCATCATTTGTTTGCGGTACAGGTAGAGTGCAGCTGCAATAATCACAACTACAATGCCCGCAAGTCCAATCCAAAGCATCCAGTTCGTGCGTGGTTCTTCTTCGCTCACGCCGGTTTGAGCAGTTACGTTCTCTTCTGCAACCGGTGCTGAGATAACATCTGCTTCTGCACAGTCTGCTTCACAGCTTGCTGTAGTCTCGCTACCTTCACAGACGCCGTCTCCGCACGTGATGGTTCGTACCGTGACGGTTTGTGCCGCGCTTTCCTGACTGACTGAAGTTGGTGTTGATTGCGCGTACAAGTAGGGTCCAAACGAATAGCTGCCTTCAGTGATTGGCGCGAGCGTGGTGTACGAAAACGTGGCGCTCGTGAGGTTTTGAAGTGACGTGTCAAATTCAACGTCAATGTTTTGTCCGACAATCGTGACAGTAACGTAATCTTGTGAGAACCCGCTTACTGACCAGTCTTGCACGCTCCAGCCGTTTGGTAGTTTGTCTGAGAGCGCGAATCCTGCGGGGCTCTCGGTTACGATGCTAACACTTATAGTCACGATTTCTCCAGATGCTGCGCGCGCGGGGCTGATGCTTCTGCTCACGCTCTCAGCGTGTGCTGCACCTATGAATAAGAGGAGTGCGAGTGCGAATACGATTTTTTTCATGATTTTTCTATCCTCCAAAGTATGTTTCTATTGAGTCAAAGAGTTCTCTGAGCGTGAGCGCGCTTGAACCGCTAAAGTACGAGTCTATCAGGTCAAACAAGTCTCGAAGCGTGCTTATGGTGGTTTCAAGTTTTGCAAAGATTGCAAAGTACGAGAAGCCAGGCGTTTTTGCTTCAAAGTAGTAGTTCTCGCCGTCACTGCTCACAAGGGTTGTTGGCAACGTGCTCCACGCCCCGTTGTGGAAGCGGGTGAGCCTGATTTGATTGGTTTTGTAGCCGTTTTCTTCAAGCCATGCTTTTGGCAGCTGGAATTCTACAACTGCTTCTTCAATGTCATCGTTGCTCACACTTGACGTAAATTCAAGGTAGCGGTAGATTTCTGAGAGTCCTGCAATTGCAAAGCCTGACGTTTCAGTTGGTTCTTCAGCGAGGGTTTGCACACTTATTGTGACGTTTGTTTGCGTGTTTTTTGTGGTAATGCTCAGTGATTTAATGTTCGTGCTGCTTGCATTTTCAAATTCAAGTTTTTTAGCAAGTCCCGGCGGCACGATTGGAAGCGTTTTGTTGACTTTAACCACGTTTACTTGTGCGGGCGTGTTTTTGGTCTTGTTTGTTGCAGGCGTGCTTGTTGAAACCGTGATGGTGACTCCTGCCCCCACTGCGTAACTGAGGCTGAAGTATTGGGTTGATGACGTGCCGTAGTTTCCTGCAGCGTCACTGCACGTTACATTGATTGCGTGCTGTCCGTTTGCAAGGTCTGAGGTGTTGACTGACGTGGCCGTGTTGTTTGTTGCCGAGCCAATCGTAGTATTTGCGCCATCAAGCGTGTAGAGGCACGTGGAAGAGGTTGATATGTCATCCACTGCCGTGAACGTGACATTAACAAGCGTGGTGTTATAGGTAAGATTCAATGGATACGTCAAGCTCACGGTTGGAGCCACTGAGTCAATTGAGAATGATGTTTTATTATTAATGTTAGAATAAATGAAATCACCCGTGCCATCTTGCGCGTGAGCGCTCAAGAATGCAGTATAGTTTCCTGTTGTCGCAAGCGTTTCAGCAGTGAGGTTCCAGGTAATATTATAGCGAAGTTCGCCTCCCGCATACAAACCAGAATCACTATATCCCGAAACATATCCATACCCATAGCCGTTAGCGAAAGATTCGTTGTTATTACCATACGACGTTGAGCTTATGTCGTATCCATATCCGTACCCATATAGATTCGTGCTTGACGCATAACCAACCGTGTAAATTGGGTAGATAGTAAGATTTCCGCAACCAGAAACTGCAGTACCACCCGGCGTGAACACACACGTTTTGTTGACTTGACCACTAGAAATTGTAAGTGTCAAATTCTTAACAGGTATTCGCTCACCTGCATCAATATCAACGCCAACAGTAAAGTTTACGGGGTCAAGTGCTTTGTAGGTTGACTTATCTGCAGATGATGTGACGGTGACTGCCTGAGCTGGTCCTGAAAGAATTAACAAACTGAGTATGAGAAATGATACAATGAATGGACGCAGAATTTTTTTCTTGTCTTTTTTTGCGGGTCCTAGATAGATGCTCTTAACTTTGCCATCTACTCGTGCTGACTCGTAAAGATATTCCTTCCCATTAATGGTTCGTTTGAAAGCCATTACTTTTCATAAGCGTGTTAAATATATATAAAGCTTTTTACATTACTCAATAAGGCATTTACACTACGCTAAAAATGTGTTACACTACAGAGTGAGAACGTGTTTATTTCTTTTTCAAGTTCTTTAAGCTCGTTTATTAACCCATTCCCCTGCGTGGTGTTTTTCAAGAAATTGTGCGGCATTGAAAGTATGTAACAATTAGACTGCTTCTTGTTCTTCTGCTTCCCCGCTGTTAATCAGCAAACTTGAAATCAGTATGAGCAATCCGCCCGCAATGCTTATTCCAATCCCCAAAGCTCCAATGTCTCTGGTTTTAACGTATAAAATTGCTACACCAATGAGCGAAAGCGCTGCACTAAGAAGGTAATCCCCTTTCGTTACTTTTTTTGTCTTCTCTTCTTGTTTGACGGGATGAAAAAAGGTTGCTGCGCCAAGAATGGATATGATGATTATAGCGTATGTGAAATTTATAGATAATTCTTTGAATTCATTTACGAGAAGTAAACACAAAAAGATAAGGATGCTTAATTGAAATGCGTAGTTTATGAGGAGTTCTGTTTTTTGTTCGTGATGAGAATATTCGTGTAATTTTGTATGTGCGTAACGTCTAGTATGTTTGAACTGTCTTGACAGGATTATTTTTATATGGTTAACCGTATTGAGAGGTATTCTTTTTTTGAAATACGCCATAGTTTTGCCCACTGTTTTTGCAAGCGCTCGTACGTTGCGATTGAATGAAGTGAATGTTTTTTTGAGTAGTTTGCTTATTGTTTTTACGGGTTTTATTCTGTTAAGAAAACAGCGGATACTCACTACATTCCTGTGCCGTAAACGAAAGTTTATGCGCACAGCGAGTGTGAGTGTTGCAACACCCAGCGTTAAGAGCAGTATCCGTTCTGATAGGTTTTGCAGATACGTGCTTTCTCCTTTTACAAACCAAAGAACGAGGGTTACCAAAGTTAGGCTGCTTAATGTTTCTCCTAGTATTTGTTTTATTTTTTGTTTTTCCATAATATTTTATTTTTAAATCTTGACTCATACTTTTTGAAAACTAAAGGAAAGAGGATTATGAGAACGGATTGTATTAAAAGGTTTAACGCGCTTAACTCTATTCTCAAGTAGTAGTTTGTGAAAAAAGTTAACATTGTCATGCTTGCGATACTAAGTGCAACACTAATCACGAATGTTTCAAGTTTGTCAATTTTTTGGATGAATGTCCTTGTTATACTATATCCTGGAAGAAAGAGTATAAAGGGAATCCCGTACACCGCGCGTAATGATGAGGTTAACGTAAACGATGGCGTTAGGGCTAGGACTAGCGCGCATAGCGTTAGTATTACTATACTGGTTCCAGCAAGTACCCACTGCCTACGCAGACTTATTTCTTTCATTATCAAACGTAAGTGTTGCTAAGTTTTTAATGTTATTCAATACGTGACATATTAACTTTTAACTATGCAACCGCTTAGCTATTTGCATGAAAGTGGGGCTTAATTTTTTGAAAAACAAGTATTTCTTACTCTTGCTCATTTTAGGTCTTGCCTTTGTGTTAAACTTTCATATGCGCCTTGACTACGAATTTCCAATTCATGTTGATGAATGGAAGTCTTGGGCAATTTCGCAACAAATAGAAAACGACGGCATCCCCTACACAGAACCGTATCTCCAACAAAATGTAGTCCATCGCGATTTAGAAATTGGTACATTCCTTTCCATAAGTATAATACAACAGGTAACGGGCATCCCCTGGTTGAATATATTCAGGTTCATGCCCGTAGTACTCTTACTCTTAAGCACTCTCACCGTGTATTGCATTGGAAAACGAGAAAATATAGGGTTAGAAAGCGCACTTGTCTACACGCTTATTCCTACAAGTGTACGTTTACTTGGCCCCGTATTTCTTGTTCCAGTTTCATTCACGCTTCTTTCTGTTCTTATTGGGATACTCTTATTGACGCGAGAATTAAAAACAAAACACATTCTTACAAGTGTAAGTATTATTACACTCTATCTCGCATATGCGTATCCTCCGGCACTAATCCTATTAGGTTTTATTGTCTTGCCATTTATCGTGTTTCAAAAAAGATTCTTATTAAGTATACCATTTTTTATAGCAATAGTGGTATCCATTCCACAACATCTTAGGTATGTTATAGAAACAGAGGGGCGAGCACTTTCATTTACAGTTATTCCTGTAGTTCTAGATGTGGCGCGAGAGTTTGGTGTGGTTCTTACTGCACTCTTTGTTATTGGAGTGTATCTTGTTTGGAAACATGAGAATAGACGACTCAAGTATTTCTCGATCACAAGCATGTTTCTCTTAGTGATTATCTTCTTGTTTCACATTCAAGATTTTTCGTTTCTCATTCCTCCAACGCGCGCGTATTTCTATCTAATGGTGCTCATGGTTTTTCCAATTGGTTATACAATAAAAAACCTCATTGAACAAAAGCATGCCGCCCTTACTATAACCCTCCTGATTTTTTTGCCATTTATTCTATTTCTGATTCGAACTAATCCCTTTACCAAACCAAGTGCGGATTGGATATTTCACATCACGTTCATTCCACTGTGTATAGGAATTGCAAGCATTATGGTCCCCTTGTCTCTTCGTAAAAGAAAACACGCGCTTACTATTCTCTGTCTTACTACCCTCATTATTGCTATTGTTATTCCTGCGTTTCAACGGAATTTAGACATGCCATACTACAATGTTATTGATGAGCATGAATATACAACATTTCTCTCATTAAAAGAGCAATACACTGGCGGTGTTGTTGCAATTGACCCGTGGAAAGCACTTGCATTTACCCCGTTAACAGGACTTCCAGTATATTCACGAATTGGTGACGGACCAAATGAATTTTTGGCAGAACGGAATCAAGAGTTAAACTGGTTCTTTGAAGAGAACTGCGAGAATACAACATTTATAGAAAACAATAATATTGGTTTATTCTATCCAGATACTTATTGCACACAGATTATTAAATAGATAGAGTATGGGAGTATAAAACACGGTTAGTATTATAATCATGAGAATAGATGAAATTATATCAATTAAGAATTCAAACATAGCTAAGGCTTCTATTTTCATATTGTCAAGTAAAATTATCACAATCCCGATAGGGATGCTGCTTTTGAGCATTTTAGGAAGAAATTTATCAACGACTGAATTTGGTTTGCTTTCATTTGTACTTTCATCTGCAGTAATAATTTCATCGGTACTCGAACTGAATATTAACACGGCTATTACCGTGATAAGCTCTTCACATTTTGGGAAAAAAATGAATAAAAACGGATTCGCTGTCTTAAAACTCGGATTATTAGCAAAATTAGCTGTTACAATGATATCTTTACCAGTAGGAGTATCACTCTCAGGCCTACTCGCGAATAACGTGTTTCATAATGCTTCATTTGAACTTCCCTTAGTTTACACGATGATACTTGCCACTGCAATTAACTTAAACAATTATTTATCCACAATTGTTAGAACATTACACAAATTTCGATCAATCTCTCTTATTCGAGTGACCGAAGACATCATAAGAATTCTATTAATTTCATTATTCATCATCAAAGCGGATCTTACTGTTAGTAACACTATCATCTCATATATAATAGCACTGCTCTTATCAGGGGTAGCCTATGCAAGTATTTCACCAGTAATCAACATATTGACCGCACGGATATCAAAGCGGATTACTCTAGAAGTTATTAATTTTAATAAATGGTTGATGTTTGGTCTCGCCATAAGTACAATTGGGCACAACATCGCGGCACCAATAATAACTTATTTCATTAGTGTTGAATCTGCAGGGCTATTCTATGCTGCATTCAAAATATTAAGCCTTATGTTCCTACTATCCAACTCTTTGTCATTTATACTCCTCCCAACTTTTTCTAGACTTGAAAATGAGGAACGCTTAAAGAATACACTTAAACTATTAATAGAACGCATGAGCTTAATTGCATTTCCCATTGCTTTTGGTGTCATTGCTATTTCCAAGAATATTATATTAATTATCTTTGGAAAAAATTATTTGGCAGCCAGCTCTGTGCTTAACTTATTGATTCCAGGATTGATTGCAGGACTTTTAACTACTGGAGCCGGACAAGCATTATTAAGTATTAAACGCGTAAGGGAAGTTCAAATTATCCCCTTAGTTAATCTAATCTCAAATACAATAATCAGTATAGCACTAATCTCTCTTTTTGGTCTAAATGGAGCAGCAATAGCCCTTAGCATCGGTTATGTTCTAGAGTTCTTAGTAGCATGGGGCCTAGTGTTTGTATACATACGACCAAATATAGATATACTTAACATTTCCAAATACTTCATCGTTTCGTTGCTTATGTATACATTTGTGTCAAAGATAGTAATTTCAAATATCGTTCTTGACATGATAATAAGTATCCTAGCGGGGATAATTATATATTCTATTGGCGTTTTCGTACTATTCAATTACCCGAGCAAAAAAAATGAAAGTTGGCCTACTTAGAGGACCTTATCTCCGCGCGAATGGGGTACTTCCATGGGAATATCTACATAACCATTCTAACATAGCTGTGACTGCCTACGCTAGCAAACCCAAACGATTTGAATATTCATCTCTTAATATGCCAGTAAAAGAATTGTTCTGGCCCGAAGGCTATTCAAAGGCTGTTAGATTCGCACTAACTAAATTAAAATTTCCAAGAAATCTGCTTTTCGATATTAAACAAGTAGTTAACGAAAATGATATTCTACATGTAAGCGAAAACTACCATCTTTTCTCCTATCAGACAGCAAAATATTGTAAGCGAAAACGATTTTTTTTTGCACAAGGTGAAAACATCCCGCACCCCTCATCCCAGAACAGTTATTTAATAAAACACATTAAACGGTTTGTTAATAAGAACGCAGAGAAGATAACAACAACCACAGAATTAGCAAAGAAAGCATTAATTCATGAAGGAGTAAATGATGAAAAGATATTCATTGTCCCAAACGCAACAGACACGAACCTCTTCACACCAGAACCCAAAAGAACAAGTGGAACAGACTTACCCAAAGAGCTAGAAACCACATTCAACATTATTTTTGTTGGTCGCCTGAGCGAACAGAAGGGAATACCTTGGCTACTAGATGCTTTCAAAAGAATCAAAAAAGAAGATGTGCGACTTATTCTTATTGGAAAAAATGTTGAGCATTTCAATGTACGACATAAGCACATCTATCACATCCCTTATGTCGAACATCAACAGTTACCAAGAATTTATAACTTAGCAGACATAGGGATATTACCAAGTATACCTACCAAAAACAATGAAGAACAGTTCGGTCAAGTTGTGCATGAAGCCATGGCATGCGGAAAGCCTACACTTGTGACAAATGTGGGGGGTATGCCTGAGATAGTTACTGAAAAAACAAGCTTTGTAATAAATTATAAATCACCACAGGATATTAAAGAGAATATCTTATACTTTTACCAAAATGAAACGGAAAAGAAAAGAATGGGTCAAGCTGCAAGACAGCATATAGAAAGAGAATATACTCCACGCATCATCGCAAACAAACTAAAGAGGCTATATCATGAATAACCAACTTCATGAAACAATATGCAAATTCTCTGAGGTAAACAAAGAATATAGCCCCGATGAAGTAACGCAAAAATTCTTTCCACAGACAGTATTTCCATCAGCAAAACTGCGAATTAAAGTAATACAGAAATATTCACGAGAAAGAAGTTTTTTGCTTGATGCAGGATGTGGAACAGGATGGGTTTCTTCTGAGCTTTCGAAAAATAGGAAAATTATATCTCTAGATTTATCAGACTCTGCGCTGGGAGAAGCTAAAATGCTGAAAACATTCACAAAATCAACAAATACCTTAGTAAAAGCGGATGTTCAAAAAATTCCAATTAAAAATAAAAGCATAGATACCATTTTTTCTTTTTCGATGATTGAGCATATACCTAATGTTAATAATGCTCTTGGTGAGTTTAAACGAATTTTAAAAAAAGATGGAAAGATAATAATACTCGTTCCAAACAAGTATGGCGCTTATTGCGTGCTCTATGATATATTGATGAATAGAGGCGGACAACACAATTATGGGAACATACGCACAGATCATGAGAACTTACAGGGCTTTTCCGCATGGAAAAATGTCTTTGAAGAGAACAATCTTAAACTATTAGAAACGCTGAATACAGAATTTCTCACACCATTCATCGCATACATTTTCAAGAGGAGTAATAAACAACAAAAATCAACAAAAACTCTAAGGAAAATTGACTCTTTCATCGCGAAGTTCGTGCCAAAACATATTGCTTCTGCATGGATCTTTATTTTAGAGGAGAGAAAATGATCTGCTTAACCGGAGACGTTCACCACATCATAAATTCAAAAGAACAACAAATCTGTGATAAAACTGAACAAGAACTTGCAATTACTTACACAGAAATCGCAAGAAAAAATGGACTCAAAATCACACTGTTCCTAACTGGAAAATGCGCGAAGGACAAAGAATTTATTCAAACATTACAAAACTTTGAGAACCTAGAAATTGGGGGTCACACATATAGTGCGTTCCGCCCGACAATACTATACAAATTCATGAAAAAGATGAGCGGAAAAACGTATGGCCCGTATTTCAATCAGGCACTTGATATTTCTTGGACGATAAAAGCGTTCAAAAAGAGAGGAGTAGACATCACTTCATGGCGCACACACGCCTACGCATCTGATGCTAACACAGTGAAAATATTACAAGAACAAGGAATAAAAGTCATATCAGATATCGTTAAACCAAATATTGAACCAAAAGAAGAAAACGGGGTAATGATTTTACCAATTAATGTGCTGCCTGACCATGAGCATTTATATCATGGATTTAGAACAAAGACAGTTGTAACTAATTTTCTTAAAACAGGATGGACAGATTCCTTCACCAATAAATCATTCAGTGGAGATCAATGGCTCAAACAAGTTAAGGAACAAATAAGAGAAAATGAAAAACAAGGAATTGTTTCTACATTAATTGTCCATCCACAATGCATGTACAATCTTAACAAATTTAGCACATTTAAGCAATTATGCAAGACGTTAAAAGGATACGGAACAAGCAATGCACGGGATATCATATGCGACTAGATATAATAACTGAATTCACTGAAAAAACTAAAAAACAATGGGATAATCTAATATATCATTCAAAAACAGGCACTTTCTTCCAAACAACAGAATGGCTTGAAAGTGTACAAGCAGGATTAAACCTACCAGCAAAGCATCTAGTTGCTTACGAAACAGATAGGTTAATAGGCGTTTTCCCCAACTTCATCAAAAACAAGAGGGCAAATATCAAGAAAAACGTGTCGATACCTCTTGGCAGTGGAGGACCTGTGATCATCAAAGATGAAAAAAAAATAATACATCTCATGCTAAAATTACTTGACAAGAACCTATACTCCCAACATAAAATAATCTGTCATGACCACGCATATCTCAGATATAATGATTTTTTTAAGTTGTTTGATTACAAATTAGACATGGATAGTTGTAGATTCATTATCGATCTTGATTCCTATAATATTAATAAAGACGTGAAACCTTCAAGAAAGCGAAAGATAAAAAACGCAAATAAAAAGATTCAGATTTCAATCCTTCCTTTAACTGAAGATAACCTACGCACTTTTTACGCGCTCTACAGTTCATTAGTAAAAAAATTTGGTTCAACTGCTCTCCCCTTCAATTTTTTTAGTGTATTATTAGAAAAATGCGCATCAAACATTCTCTTAGTTGGCGCTTCGCTTGAAAAAATTATCATTGGCAGTCACCTGTACATACTTGATAACTCGCGTTCAACAATATTTCACTTCCTAAGTGGGATTGAAAAAGGATATACAAATGACCATATATCTGATATACTACACAAGTATGCCCTTAACTGGAGCGTACAAAACGGATACCGGTACTATGATTTTGGTAATGCTCGCACAAATTTCGAGGATGGGTTATTCAGATACAAAGAAAGCTTTGGCGGTAGACCTGTACCAACAATCACATGGACGAAAAATTCAAAACTATATAAATTACTGAAAATAAAGTGATAACAATGAAAAGTATAGACTGGACATCTCTAACCCGATATTCAAAAGAATTCAAACCAATACGGAGATATCCTCTCATATATGGCAATATCAAAGAGTTTATTGCAAGAGAAGCTCTACCTAACGCAAAAATTCTTGACATAGGTGGGGCCGACAAAAATATGAAAAAAACAATGAAAAATAAGATATGTGTTTATAAGTCCTTTGACATCGACAAAAGAAATACGCATGACTTCTATTCCATACATAAAATAAACGGCAGATATAACATAGTTCTAATGATTGGGATATTAGACCATTTGGAACTATCTGATGTTTACACTTACCTTAAAAAAAGTTATGATGTGCTAGACGATAACGGGTTATTGTTCATTCAAGTGAGCAATGTGTACCATCCAACAAGTCAACGACATGATCCGCAACACAGAACCTATCTTCCTGGAAAGAACTTATATTCTCTACTAAAAATCTTAGGGTTCAAAAACATAACAATAATTAGAAACGGCGTCCATAAAAATTTTAAACTCCCATTAAAGAGAATATTGTCTTGGGCGCTTGACATAGATTACGCACCATATTTACTCATAGAAGCTAAAAAATAAAGACAACATCAAATTCACAAAACTATTTATATGATTATCAATTGTTATCTTTCAAATGAAAGTTTTGCTTGTTAATCCCTACTATCCTGAAGATGTACGACGCGAAGAAGATTGGAACGGATTATGTCCCGGAAGTAAAGTAGTGCCAGAACATATGCTCCAAATAGCAGCAGAAATAAGGAAGGTGCATGACCTAAAAGTTATTGATTGCCTTATAACAAAAACAACTGTTGATGACATCAATATGCACAATTTTGATGTTGTAATTTCTATGGCCTCTTACAAATTAAAACTTGAGTATGAACTTGCCTATTTAGAGAAAGCAAAGGAAAGTGGAGCCATTACTATCCTTGTTTTAAATGACGCATATGCAGGGGGTCTTGTTATGAATGAACATCATTTCATTGATATTCTTATGAGAGAAGAGAAAGAGTTTGTCATAGAGGAATTACTTGACGCAATAGAAAAAGAACGTGACCTAAAGAACATAAAAGGCATATTATTCAGACGAAACGGGCAAATCATTTCAACACCAAAATATGTTACAATAGATTTTTCTAAACTGCAATTTCCTGCTTATGATTTAATTGACATGAAAAAATATACTTTTTCACCTGTTCGATCAGCAAAAGGCTGTCCCTTTAAATGCACTTTTTGCCATCAAGGAGCGTTACATGGAAACCAAGCGAAGTTCGTACCTATGGAAAAGATAATTAAAACGTTATCATACATTAATGAATACAAAAACATCAAGAGAGTTCTTCTTCTCAATGAAGATTTTGCAGTTAATGATCAATATGTTCATGACTTATCAGAACAAATAATTAATAATGATATTAATTTAAAATTGACAACATCATTACGAGCATACATGCTAAAGAATGAAACATTATACACATTCAGAAAAGCAGGATTTGACTTGTTGCATCTTGGTCTTGAAAGTGCAAATGACTTTATACTAAAGAAGATTAAAAAAGGTATTAATAAAAGCATGATTGAACGCGGATTAAAAAAATTGAAGAAATTCAATTTTATAATTCATGCTTCAATGATTGTTGGATTTCCGTGGGACAGCAGAGAAACATTATTAGAAATGGAACAGTTTCTTAATGAGTTCTTTCCTAGATATATACAAAATTTCGGTGTAAATTTTCTTGTCCCAGAACCTGGAACAGAAATATATACAACGATGAGAGAAATGAAACTAATTAACGGTCCACTACGTGGAGGTCAACGTGGCTCATTTTTATTTTTAAAACCAAACGCAAAAACACTGTACCTATCCAAAGACGAACTTGCAAGATTAAGAGAACAAATTATTCGTAATGTACGATATAACCCTAAAAAAAGACTGCAGGTGTTTCTTAAGCAACAAACTAATGATGTGCAATTTAAAATAAGCGACGCACTAAATATATACGAACAATACAAACTTCATAAGAGCGAGGTATAAACCTGCTTTGTTTTTTCAAAAACAATACTTGGCTTATGCTTTTTAAAATCATATTGGGGTATATTTGATTTCAGAGAGTTAACAATCGAGGAGGAAAGACCTCTTGGTGTAAAATCAGTAATGCGCGATTCTTTAGGAAAGTATGAAAATTCTGAGATAAAGTCTGGAACCAGAACTTGTGTTCCACAAAAAAGCGCCTCTAATACAACCCGACCTAACGCCTCTCTCTTTGAGGGAAGGATGAGCATTTTTGCTACGCTAATTAATGATAAAACAGCAGGAGGGTCTAATTGATCTAAATAATGGATTCTTTGATTTTTACGTGTGTACTTGGCTAAGACTTCTCCAAGAGAATTCTTGCCAATAATAACAAGATGTAATTTATCCTTTTCAAGAAATTTCATTGCTTTTATCAAATTCAAAAGACCTTTATCATTAGAGGCATCGCCAACAAAAATCAAAAAATTGACTCCATTCAATCCATAGGTAGAAATTACCTTCTCAACAAAGGACTTTTTAGGAAGCTGCGCCTCAAAAGGCAAGGGTATATAGTTTACTTTTTCTTTGTTAAGTGAGTTTACGTGTTTTTTGGTATTTTCTGACATTACGATCACTCTATCTCCTTTCGAAAAAATCTTTCTCTCACAACCTGTGTCCCTAACGTCAGTAATTAACGGCTTTCCTAAAAGTTTAGCAGCAAGGATAGTTCCATAACAGTCAACATGTGAATGCGCATGAACTATTGAAGGATTAAAAAAAGAAATAACAAAGAAAGATAAAACAAAAGAAAGAAGATATTTTGTTCGTTCTGCTAAAGCACCAATATATCTAGTTTTCCGCAGATAATTTTTTGGTAAAACTCTAAGAAAAATAATCTTGCCACGTTTCTCAACGATTTTGGCATGTTTATTAAAAACGGTAAGCAAACAAATAGCATCTACGTCAGGATCATGCGTAAAATAGCCTACAAGCATAGCAAAGTATATACTGGCTCCGCCTCTTGTCGGTTCAAAAATAGGGCTTACCAACAGCAGTTTCATCTAACCACTCTTAACTTCGTATAAAATATGTGCAAAGAAGATTTGTGTTTGTTCCACAGATATTTTGATTCCAAAAGTGATTTCCCATTTTTTGAAAGTAACGCTCGTAGCTTTCTATTACGCGCAAGTTGTCTAATTTTTTTTCGAAAATTGGACCAGGTGTCTGCTATTAGAATATTTTTACCATCAGTATAGTCAAGTCCTTCTGCTCCAACTTTTGTAGAGATAACAGGAAGAGCTGCATTCCAGTAATCAAGAATCTTAAATCTCGTACCCCCTCCTTGTAACAAAGGAACGATAGCTATATCGCACCGAGATAAAAAACTGTATATATCTTCAACAAAGCCAACAACTTCAACATTTTTAGATGAGACGGAAACCTCACCCGAACCAACAACTACAAACTTAAACTCAGGCATTCTTCTTGCAATATACCGATCAATAATCGAAATCGCTTCAAAATTTGGATAGTAGTTTAATGAACCATGAAATATGATAGTACAACCAGTCTTATCAATATTCTTAATTTCATACGAAGACGCCAACGCATTAGGAATTACCAAAATGTAATCTTTGAGGCCATGCTTTTGTAAAATCGTTTTATCAAGATTAGATGGAACAATAACACCATCAGCTAACTTCAAACAAAATAGTTCCCAACTCTTAAGAAGAGATGCTGCTGGCGATTTTCCCTTGCTTCTTAGAACCTTATGAAACTCAATATTATGTTCATCAACAACCAGTTTTAATCCTAAAAGACGTGTTAGAAAAAAAGCACCTACAGATAATGCGGGAAATTCAACTTGAATGATATCGAGTTTATGTTTCTTAGCAACATATAATACTTTTAAAAAAAGATCTATCCTATACGAAAAAGAGATGTGCGCGGCTTCTGAAAGCGGGAAAGAATTAGAACCACCCAGTATAAAAAATAGAAACGAAATTATATTATCAAAAAGAAAGTAAATTGGCAGAAAAAGATAATAAGACATAAAAAGTGGAGTTGGATATTTTAACCTATCAGAATTAGCATAGTAAAAATTATTTTTATGCACTATGAAAGAATCTACCTGCTTAGATAGTCCACTAATACGAGCAATAGCTCCCGCACTAGAATTTTTTCCAGCAGTATTCTCAAGATTTAAGTATGTTAAAAAAGCAACTCTCATGACCGCACACACAACTTTTTAGTATGGAATACACTATTAAGGATTCTGATATCACAGATGAAAAAAAATAGTGCGAGTTCAACAAGAAACGATAGCTCTACTGGTCAGACTTAAATACACCCTGTAGCAGATTATGTAAGCTCTCGCCAACAGAACTAAAAGAATAGTTTTTTAAAACAGTTTTCCGTGCATTAGAACCCGTTTTGTGAAACTTGGAGAAATTTTTTGACATCTTGTTGATATAATTGACGATCTCATCATTATTTAGCAAGATAATATCGCTATCTAAATTGAACTCATTAAGACCTTCAACACCCTTATCATTAGTGATGGTTGGAATCTCACAAGCAGCTGCTTCTAGAATCTTATTAAGACTACCTGAGGTCTTAAATAATGGGATTACTAATAGAACATGATTAGATGCCAAAATATCTGCGTAATTTTCCACATAACCCAAGTAATGAATAGTTTTAGAGTCAGATTTTTGAGGTGATTTTCCTATAACAAAAAACTCGATATTAGAAGAAAAACATGCCACGTTTTCCTCAACAAAATTAAGCGTGTTTTTATTATACACAGAATCGAAAGGACCAACAAGTGCTACTCTAAACACATCATTGTTTTTTCTTTTTGGATAGAAAACGCTTTCATCAATAATATTATTTATTGTTTGAATCTTTTTAACACCATATTCCCTACGATAATACTTAGTAATATTTCTTGAAGCACAAATAACAAAATCACTCTGCCTAATTATAAATCTCTCAAGTAATGACTTTCTTCTGGTAACATGAAACTCCCTTGATTCTTCGGAGATGATCCCATGAAAATCGTATATCAATCTTATTCTCTTAAGTTTTGCCACTACTGCGATTAAGAAAAAGCCATGTAAAACGCCTGAAACAAGAAATACGTCATAAGTTCGTGACATAAAGAGCAATATTTTCAAATACCATAAGAGACTATACAATGGATAAAGAAAAGATTTAAACATTGGGGGGATTCTAGAAAGCAAAAAAGGAGTCTTTTCAAACGTAGACAAGACTTTGACATTATATGAGGGTTCTAACATAGATGCAAAATTCTTAGGCCTAACAATATTACCACAATTTTTACTCCAATCTCCAAACACAATAAGCCCTATCTTCACAAAATGAGTATACAAGAATTAAAAATAAAAAGTAATAGGTACTACTCTACTTTATATACAGAAATTATTTGAGAAAACACCTTTGTTGTCGGGTCTTTGCCACTTTTTGTGTAAACTAAATCTAAATGTGAATCATTCGATTCGCTTGCTATATAGTCTGAAAGATAAGGCCACCGCTCATAATGACGTAAAGGATATAAGTGAAGAACAATCAGATAGTCAACTGAATGATTTTCTATCAATCGCTCAAATTCTATTCTTCTTCTTGGAACGCTTGTTATTTCTTGATTCGCATATACGGTAAGCGCAGTATACGCATTAGAGAGGATACTATCAGACGAATTCGTATTTTGGAATATCCAGCTAGCAGCATCTGATAAAAACTCGTCAGATTGAACAGGAAAAAACAGAGATGAAAAACTAATTAAAACAACAAAGAGGAGGGTTACTGCTAAGAAAAATATACGAGGAGTAAAGACTTTTTTGAAGCTGTACACTACAAGAAAAGAAAATATTGGTAAAACAAACAGAAGATGTCTTGTTCCATGAGCCCAGTAGACTAAAATAAAAGCAAAGACAGAATAATAAAAAATAAGAATCGCTAATAATATTTGTTTTGGTATTTTACGCTTACCCAGAAATATAAGAAGTGGTAATCCTATCAACAGAGCAGTGTGACCAAATAGAGAGGCTAGCCTATTTTGAATTATTCCGAGATTATCTGATAACGAACGCAAAAATTCAAAGGAGTCTGTTACTAAAAAACTTAAACTCGGCAAGGAAAAAACAAGTAAAACAAAACTCATAATTAAAAAAAGTTTTATTTTTTTGGAACGGGAAAAGAAGAATAAAGGGAAGAAAATAAAGGAAGATTGTTTAATCAAAAAAGAAAGGGTAAGAAAAATATATGAACTAAACAAGAGCGATCTATTCCTTTCTTTGCTATATCTTAAGAATAAGAATAAGCTAAAAGATAATGTAATCGCTAAAAAAATATCAGAGTATAAACGTGGTGAGTTAAACCATACTGTAGGAAAAACAACTACCAGTAAAGAAGCAAACCACGCTAAACGTTTTGAAAAAAGTGAGCCGATAAGATAGGTAACTATTGGTAATAGAGATGATAAAAAAATCATCACATAACGCAAAAATAGAAGAGAAAAATGAAGTTCACCGAAAAAAGCAAGAACAAGAGAGAAGAATACACGGAAAATATTTGAAAGGGCTAAAAAAGTGGAAGGGTGTAAAATAGACCAGGCGTAAGCATATTCATCCTCGGTACCCATCATATGTAAGTTCCGCGTCAGTTGTAAAACTAAAAAAATAAAAGAAAGGCAGATTATAAAAAGTTCCGATTTCTCAGGATTCACCTGTTTATTGAAGTCTAAAAGGTGCAAGATTGTAAGAACAACAATAAACAAGTTGCAAAATAGTAGAGCGCTAATACTAATAAAGTAACTTAAAAACTGTATAATTGAAAAAATACTCAACACTCCTAAAATACCAGCAATCAAAAGCTCAAGAAAAGAAAAGAGTTTATTAAATGGTTTAAACAAGGTTGCAAAACCAATACCAATAAAGGGTAGTGACAGAACTACAAGAAAGAGAGTATTCTCCTCTAGTAAGCCTATGTTTAATAAAACCAACCCTATAAGCGGATAAAGCCAAATACGCATAAGAAAAGATTACCTAACAGCAGAATTTAAAGTTATTATCAATCAAAACTATAGAGAAATCACTAACAAATCTGTTCATATAACTGAGAAACTCTCTGCAAAATAAGAGACCACGAATGATTCTTCATTACGAAATTCCTACCGTTTCTTTTAAGCTTTAAACGTAACTCCTTGTTTATAATAATATCAAACATTGCAGCTTCTAATGAATCAATATCTCCAGAATCAATAATCATGGCAGAATGCTCTTCCTCAAGAATTCTATGACCCCCAACAGCAGTAGTGATGACTGGAAGCCCAGCTGATAAAGCTTCTAACACTGTTAGTGAAAATCCTTCAAAGTATGAGGGGTTAAGAAGAACATCTGCTTTATTAAAGACAGTAGGCATGTTAGCATGCGAAATGCTGCCCAAATAAGTAACACCTTCAGTTTCTTTTGCAAGAGACAAGAGGGATCCCTTACCTGCAACTAAGAGTTGAACAGTTTTATATTTAGCATGCACGCGTTCAAATGCAGAAATTACATCATGAAATCCCTTTGCTTTTGTCAGACTTGACGCAAAAAGAAACGTGTTTGAAAAACGCTTTTGAACAGGGTAAAAAAGCTCAGTATCAACTGGATTCGGCAGATATGAAGAGGAAACTTTGTTAATTTCGCTCTGGTAGCTTCTCTGTGAATTCCTATCACAAAACGCAACGTGATCTGGAGAGAAAAGTGACAACATGATTTTTTTATAGTGGTTAGAACCTGCGTTTGGCGTTTTAAGAGAATTGAGGGAATGAAAAAGAAAAGGAACTTTTGTTTTTAGAGAGACAACTCGAAGTGCTGGTATTGAAGACCAAGAAACGGAATGAATGATATCACATTCTTTGAAATATGCGACATGTTTCAAGATAGATCTGCTATTCTTAAAAAAACGAATCGGAAACGACGCAGTAGTGTTTGAAAGCGCATTCGTAAATGCAGCTTTGATTTTTTCTTCATTATTAGAAAAAGAAAAAATAGTGGTTTCAATACCCTTTTTTTGCAAAGAAACAGCTAAATCATGGATATGATTAGTTCCACCATAGTTATGGTCAGAAAGATTCATATCATCAATAATAAGACAAGCTTTCATTATCTCACTCCTACCTTCTTTGCTATCACTACAGTATAGGGTGCAATAAGTTTAAGAGGGAATCCTATTCCCTTTGTCCGGATAATTTCAAAACCACTATCTTGAAGTAATTTTTGTATCGTGGCAAAGGACCTACTGCATAACAGAAATTCATCACTGCTTTTTTTTCGATATCTCCACCACAAGAGGGGGTTACATGAATTTTTGAACTCAAAAATTAGAATTCCTTCTTTCTTAAGAACGGCGTGCATTTGTTTAAGAGAGTTGACAACAACATCATCGGGAAGGTGGTGCATCACATCCACACAAAGAACAAAATCGAAGGAACTGTCCCTGAACGGTAAATTTTCCGCATCAGCATTAACGGGGCAGGGTGGAAACTGAACAGTCTTCTTAAAAAATTGCAACATATTAAATGAAAAATCAACTGAAACAACAGATAAGCCGCGTTTAAGTAGTTGCGAAGAGTAAATACCAGGACCACAACCAAGGTCAAGTAACGTGCCTGAACGATTTTCTAAAAAATCAAGCACGTAAGATAGTTCTCTTTTTTTAAGACGACCCCATGGTTTTGAGTCATCAAACATAGCCATAGGGGGGTCATTATCATAATGTTTTCTAATATTATCTTTAGCGATTACCATTTTTTATCACAGCGATATAAAAATGTCTAAATGGCTTAGAATAGTTCTCATACAACACTTTTGCCCCAGACTGCTCATACAATTCATGCCATTCAGTTAATGTTCTATACTTTGTTCCCCCATCAAGACATTTCCACCATATATTCTTTATCAAACGCACAAACCCCTTGTTGGAATTAATATTATCCAATATTAACGTGTAGCTTGAAACACGTAATGATTCCTCAATAGCATAAACTACTTTACCAATAGGTATATGATGCACAACCGATGACAAAACGCTCAAATCAAAACTGTTATCACGGAAGGGAGCATTTTCTGCGCGACCTACGACAAATGACTTAGTTAGGTTAGATGCATGTTTAACCATTTCAAAACTTGGATCTATTCCATAAAATTTTTCAACATCCAATCCTAAATTCGTTTGTAAATCCCCCCGACCACAACCAAGATCAACAATAGAACGAACATTAAACCTTAAAACTATATCTTGAACGTCCCATGTCTTCTTAAAATAACGCTTAGCATATTTCCCTACTCTTGATAAAAGCACTATCTTCATTCGATAAAGTGAGGGTGTATCAAATATCCTTTCTTGTAAACTCATTTTAATATCCCCTTATAAAAATTAATCGTAGCTAAACCAACATGTTTCCATGAATATTTTAAAGCTATAACCCCTTTTAATTTGTATCCTACCTGCGTAATATCTCTTTTATTGTTAATAAACTTCATAATAGCTCTACCCAACGCCTTACCCGAATAAGGTTCTATAACCACTCCTAGTTTCTCCTTTAAAAATAATTCAGAAACACCCGCACCATACGTAACAATCACTGGTTTGCCCATAGCGCCGGCTTCAAGGGCAACCATACCAAAACTTTCCTCAATCGACGGGGAGGGTAGCACGAACACATCACACTCTTCATACATCTTTAGAAGCTCTTTTTCTGGGAGAAAGTTCCGAAAAATTATTTTTCTCTCAAGACCAAGTTCAAGTACTTTTTTCTTAATCATTGCTTCTTGCGGACCATTGCCAACAATAGTAAAACTCACCTTTTCATTCTCGAGTAACTTTGCAGCGTCAACTAAATAGTCCAATCCCTTATAACGTCGTAAAGCACCCACAAACAAGACTTGTAACGGAGAATGAAGATTTCTCTTTTTGGCAACAAATTTTTTCGTGTCAACACCATGATAAATAACGTTTATTTTCTTCTTGTACCTTGAAAGAAATTTTGATGATTTAATTGCCTTACGCGAATTAACAATGATACCTGCAGCATGCTTCAAAATGAAAGTATAACAAAACTTATTATACAACGAAGAAGGCAATCCGAAAAACCAGTTCATGCGAATCTCTTTACCATGAGAATAGACAACATAGGTCTTTCTCGCAATAATACATGCAAGAGCCCCAATATCTAAAAAAATAGGATGCGGATAATGGAGTTGCACGATATCCGCATCAGACTTCAAAATTTCAAAGAAAATCCCTAAAGAAAAAGGCATACCAAGAATGGATAGTGATTTAACTCGCTTTATGGGAATTCCATCCATAACTTCAAAAGATTTTTTAGAGCCTAAAGTCGAGGTAAGCACTGAAACATCATGACCTTGTTTCATCATTTCTTTGCTCAAATAATACACGTAGTAAGGCACCCCACCTTTTCGTGGAAGAAACGTTGAAGGAACTTGCAATATCTTCATCCAAACAATTCCTCCATTAGTGGTACGACACGCGCGTCAACAGGTATTCCCAAAACCCGCGAAGCCAGACTATCCGAAACAGGACACACCCCTCTCTCAACAGGAAACCCACCAAACAAGGAAACTGCTTCAACCCCTTGCTTCTTTAGTCTGAGGATTGTATTCGCTTTATAGTCTGTTGAAAACATAAGACGATTAAACGTGCTTTTTCCATTTTCTTTTTGCACAACAAAGCCGTGTTCACTTAGTTTTTTCCTCAAGAGAAGTGACACTTTTCGTCTATGCTCTAATTCAAGGGAAAAGTCACGCAATTTCACAATTCCCAGTGACGCGAGATACTGTGACGGATTCGCAGCTAATTGCGATGATAGATGGGCATATTGAGTTTTGAGACGTTTCTGTTTGACAAAATGTCCTGCATATGAATAGACTGTTTCATTAGTAAGGACAGACGCCACAAAATTTCGTACGAAATTCGTTAGGCCTTGTGATGAAAAGGCAACACGCTGTTTTATGAATGAGTGCACCCCCTCATTATTTGTTGCAACAGATCCTAAACCACCAAGGGCAAGCGATTTTCCCAAACCAAAACTAAAAATAGTTGCATCAGCAAAAGAACCTACACACCTATTTTTGTATCGTGCACCAAATGCGGTTGCTGCATCATCAATAAAAAAAAGTTCATTATCCTGACAAAAATCGTGCAACTCATCTAAGCGCGCAGGATTACCAAAAGGGTCAACTGAAATAAGAATCTTTGAACCAGTTTTTGCAAAATCCACATTTTCTGAGTCAAGCGCATAATCCTCACTACGCACGTCAGCAAGAACAGGTTTTGCCCCAGCATATTTCACAACGTCTGCAACAATGTCTGCAGTAAACGCGGGCATGACAACTTTTGACGGCGCGCCAGCGTACTTTAGTAGGTGAAACAATGCCTGTCTTCCAGATGCACAGAGCGCAACATATTTTACTCCCAAAAAGTCACTCAGTTCCTTCTCGAACTGGGATATGGATTGCTTGTTCATCCTAAAAAGTGCAGTGTATGCTTCGTTCAGACTTAATTGAGGTGTGTGAGCAGGAATCAACTACGGAAACCTCCGTTTTATCTGAGGGCCGATATAGGGATTGCATAAGACTCTTTGAGCATGCTTGACAAGCGGAGAAAGAAAAAGAAATTTTTTCTTATCTATGCTCTCCCCTTTTACGTGCACGCTATTGAGAATGGCTTGTTTTGAACCCCACTTGCTTTTAAAACGCATATACGAATCACGGGGTTGGGTTCTACCAAAATCTATGCGAGAACAGCCTACATCTAATGCATGTTTTATTTGTTCATTATACAGCACATCATTTGACATGCAAGAACTATATGATAAGTTAGAGGCCATGTTCCACATAAGTGCTGTTTTTCCATGATAAAACGTAAGCATCACTCCAATAGGGATTTCATACGTATAGCACATGGTAAAACGGGCACAGTTCACATATGAGTTTATATTCGTAAATAATGACTTTGCATGCGGCGGACTTCCCAATTCTTTCATTCGTTTGATATAGAATGAATAGTATGTATCAATATCCTTGGTTTCACACACATGAATGCCTGAATTATTTGCTTTACGGATTGCTTTTCGAATTCCAGATTTTTTTGTGTAAACACCATGCCAAATATCATTATCAAAATCTTTTCCAGCAATGTCAAGATAGTACAGGTAACCATTCAGTTTCTTGTTCTCATGGGCAATAGGATAAAATGGAGACTCTCTAAATTCGATAACGTCCGCATCAAATGACTTGTAAAATTCAATAAATTTTTGTATATCCTCAACTCTGTTGACAAGAGGATACCCGTACTCAGCAAAAGGCTGAGAAACAATAGAGTTACCCTTAATTGTTTTAACAAGAAAAGCAGGGCAAACACCAACAATCTTGCCTTTATCCTCGAGAATAGTGTAAAGTGGTTTGTAGCCATACGTTTCTTCTAACACTCGCTTCCAACCAAGCGTGTGAAAAATAGTGCTATGCGGATGTTTTTTGACATACTCATGATAGGTGCGTTCTTGTGCTGATTCCAGCAATTTTACCGGCATTGTATTTAACAACCTCCATGATATGTTATCACGTTCTTAGGATACAAGTTAAGCATATCACGAAAACAAGTGAAATTAAAATCTTCATCTTGCAACGTATCCAAAACAGAACCAAACACACTTTGATAATAGTTTCCTGTTCTCCAGCGAACTCTAAACGGGAGAGGTGTTGATGCCAGATTAAGAAATTCCCAAGGGTGAAAATACAAACAAATTGTCTGCGAGTGCGCAGTCAAACGTTGCACCCCATCTAAAACAAATTGTTTTCCAAGCAAGCGAACCCACGCACCACCCAAGGGCAATTTAAAAACAGGATGAACTGACAACGGAAATTCAGGAATACTCATATTTTGAGGAAATTTCTTACCGCCATAAAAAAAAGGTATTTTAATGCTTGGCATATAAGAGCTACTATACTGATACCCGGCTTGCTTAAGCAGGTGATAATCTTCGTGGTTCATGCTAAACGTTGGAGCTCGAAAGCCAATCACTTTTTTTCCTGAAATTTTTTCAAGCACCTTCTTAGATTCCACAACTTCTCGTCTAAAATCATCTTTTGTACAGCGGTTAAGAAACGGGTGCGTTTGAGAATGTGACGCGATTTCATGTTTTCGCGCAATTTCTTTGATTATATGTTGGTTCTTTTGGGCAAACTCACCTACCACGAAAAACGTTGCCAAAACATCGTGATTGGCCAACATATCAAGAATCAAACCAAGCGCGTGAGAAAGGTCTAGGTCAAGCTCATCTTTTCTCACGCCCCGTCTCAACGCTTTTTTTCCTGCAGGAATGTGATACAAGTTCTCAACATCAAAGGAAATAATTGCTTGTTTCACGTTTTCCCCTTCCTCCTCCTTGATTGAACGCGCACAAGACTCAACTCATCATTTAAGACAGAAAGTTTAACCTCAAGATTCTTAACTTCCTTAAACAACATGAACAGTAAGAACACAATAACAAGAATGCTAAAACCAAGAATTGCATTTGTTCTCGTCCCAATACCCGTTATAACAAGGACATATTTAACAAAATCCACACCCACTGAATAGAGCAGCATTGCAAGACCAACAAGCGACCAGCTCACAAATTCAAAAAATTCAAGCTTACTTTTTCGCGCAAGCGTATAACTCTTAAAGAGAATAAAAATACCAAGAGCAAAACTGACAGCATAAAGGAGTGCTATTTTCTACCACCGCCAAATATAAGAAACGTAAAAATAATATTTGTCATGCGAACAGGATAAAAAAAGAAGCTCTTAAATGAATTGAGATGAGAAGAACCATGTTCGCGAAGCGTCATTTTTACTGATACCTCTTTTATCTTAAATCCTTTACGTGCCATCTCAAGCATTTGCTGAACAGCAGGATACATATCAGCACAGCGTTCAAGTTTTTTCAGACTCGAAACCTTAAACACTTTATAACCTGAAGTAACATCAGTAATGTCAAGCTTGGCAAGATGCCTTACTACAAACGTGAACCACGCGATGCCGCAGCGACGAACAAAACTAAACTTTTTATGGCTGCCATTCAAAAACCTGCTACCAATAACTAAATCATATTTACCGCTCAAAGCAGGACGCAAAAGTTTAGGAATATATTTTGGGTTATGCTGAGCATCCCCATCTAATTGAATAACATAATTATATCCTTCACGAATAGCATACAAGTGACCTGTTCTTTGCGCAGCACCATAACCCCCCGCCCAAACACGCGAGATAACAAAGGCGCCTGCTTGGCGCGCTAATTGAGCAGTTCTGTCTCCTGACCCATCATCAATTACAACCACGTCCCGCACGTATTTTTTGGTTTGAGAAACCACACCAGCTATGGTTGCTTCTTCATTATGCGCAGGAATAATCGCAAGTACGCGAGGCATACGTATGTAATGTTGCTAACTGTTTAAAAGAATTGTTTTCTCACAGAACGGACTTACACATCCTCTTCTTCCACTAGCATGGGCGCAGCCAATGCAGGGGGTGAGAACGTAAAATAAACCGTGTCAAAAAAATTGATTCGCGCCCACACGCGTTCGTGCGCGTAATAGATAACAAGCGTGAGAAACAATTCTAACGCGCTCACAGACAATGCAAGCGTCATTTTTCTGGTGAATATAAATACAAGAAAAAACGTGGTAAGCGTTGCAACAAAACGCCAACTAATACTTTTTGCAATGCTCTTAACATGAGAATCACTCATAACTATAACACCACGCCAGCACCAATTGGTCTGCCGTTGCGCAACAAGACTAAGCGACCAAGACTCTCCACATCCGAGAACTTCTCAAACGCAAGATTTTCACGCGTGGTTAATAACACCATGCCTGCCTCGTTCTCGGCTAACAGATTATTGTCAAGAACAGCATCTTCACCAGCGGTATTGACTTTTTGCACGATACGCAAGACGCGGGCTTGAACTAAACGCGTGCCAAGGCGAATATCAATATCTTCACCTTCACGAAGTTCATTGTCAGTAAACACAATAACCTGCGAATTAATAGTATTGCTCACTGCAGTGAGGCTTTGCGTGTATGACACCGCACCAATAAGCTCAGACGTTACAAGCGCGCCATTGAGTTTTAAACCAACACTCTGACCCTCTCTTGCACTCATAAGCGAACCCGTAAAATCGCGCACATCAACCACTGTTGCAAAAAGACCGTGAGGCGCGATTCCCACTTTCTCACCCACACGCAATGAACCGCTCACAACCGTTCCAAGCGCGTAGTTTTCACCATCAATGTCTATCACATCCTGAATTGGCATGCGAAAATGCTGTTCTTTTGCTTCTTTTTGTGCAGCCTTCTTGTCAAGAATTTGCATAAACGTTTTTGGATACCATGCCAAGTTTGCAGAGGGTTCAATCACATTATCCCCCACTTTCGCTGAAAGCGGGACAAAGGTCATGTGCTGTTGTTCAAAACCAACAGAAGTCAAATATTCCCCCACAACACGCTTCACTTCATTAAAACGTGTCTGAGAGTAATCAACAAGGTCCATTTTGTTTACGGCAACAATGACTTTTTTGATGCCAAGAAAATTAAGCAAGAACGAGTGTCGCTTGGTTTGTTCTTCAACCCCCTCTTTTGCAGAAACAAGGAGCACTGCTGCTTCTGCCTGGCTCGCGCCTGAAATCATGTTTTTGATAAACTCTTTATGACCCGGACAGTCAATAATTTGATACTCATAGTTTTCACTCAAAAAAGGGATTCGAATAATGTCAATAGTGATGCCCTGTTCGCGCTCTTCTAAAAAACTGTCAAGCACAAATGAATACTCAATATCTTTTCCAAGCGCTTTGCTTTGAGCAAGGACTTCATTGACTTTTTCTGGTTTAAGAGAATTCGTGTCAAAAAGCAAACGACCAATGAGCGTTGACTTCCCATGGTCAATGTGGCCTACAAATACCAAACGAATAACCGGCTTTTCCATTACGTATCACATATATCCAAGACTGCGAAGCTTTTGCATCGTGTACGTGTCCTCTTTATCCTGCGCACGACCTGACCGCTCAGAAAGGTTGCTTGTCTTAAGCTCGTCAACAATCTCTTGTATACTGCTTGCTGTTGAATCAACAGGGAACGTGCAGGGTTGGCAGCCAAGACTTCGGTAGCGCTTGCCATTTTGTGCAAAATAAAGAGGGTTTGTTGGGATACCCTCCTGCAACACGTACTCCCACACATTTAACTCAGTCCAATCCAAGATAGGATGCACGCGCGTGTGCGTACCTTCATCAGTTGATTTCACAAACAAATCCCACATCTCAGCAGGCTGGTTTTGATAATCCCACTTAAACTCCTTATTGCGCGGTGAAAACACGCGCTCTTTTCCGCGAATGCCATGCTCATCACGTCTAATAGCAAGAATAAGCGCATCAAACCCGTACTCTGCCATGCAATCTTTAAGCGCTTGCGTTTTAAGCGCGTTACAGCATTCAAACTTGCGCACGTTTGACATGCCATCAGCAAGTGCTTTTTTGTTTTGCGCAACAATCAAATCAAGATTCCACTCATCAACAAGCCGGTCACGAAACGCGTACATCTCCTTAAACTTGTAACTCGTATCAATATGAATAACTGGAAACGGGACTTTACCAAAGAATGCTTTTTTTGCAAGCCACACGTTTGCCGTAGAATCTTTTCCCACGCTCCACATCATAGCAGGGTTTTTGAATTGCTTTTTTGCTTCCCGAATAATATAAATGCTCTTATTTTCTAATTCCTTCAAATCCATGACATAACCACCAGTTTAATCTAAATAACCAAGAGAACGCAAACGCGCTTTCACTTCCTCCTCATCATCTTTTGAGGGGGTAGATGTTTGCTTGCCTTTGGGCAATACATCACTGTCTTTTCGTTCAAGCTCTGAAACAACTTGGCGCAACACATACGTTACGTAATCCGAAACACTTGTAAACCCGCTTCCCTCCAACCGTTTTTCAATGTTCTCATAGAGCTTTCGAGGAATCGAAACCGTTGTATGTTTTCTCCCCAACATAACACTGTGTTTTAATTAAACTGCATTAATAAGCATTACGCCTCTGAGCTGGAGTACTGACGAAATACTTTTATTATACTGCCCGTTAAAGTAGTGCGTTATGCGTGGGAGAACCGTTATTTTTGGCATTGATGGCGTACCCTATGAACTCATGCAAGATTTATCAGATAGAGGAGTCATGCCTCACTTCAAAAAATTACGGGAACAAGGCACCTTCAAAAAATTGCGCTCAAGCATTCCTGACATTTCTTCTATTGCATGGAGTTCAATGATTACGGGGAAAAATGCAGGCGAGCACAACGTGTACGGTTTTATTGACTTAATTGAAGGAACCTACACCATGCGTTTTCCCAATTTTAAAAGCGTCATGCAACCTGCATTTTGGCAAGAAGATGATAAAAAGTACGTGATTTTGAACGTTCCCTCAACATATCCTGCAAAAGAAATCAATGGCCTGCATGTATCTGGATTTGTTGCAATTGATATGGATAAAGCAGTCTATCCCGCAGACTATTTGCAAACACTCAACAATATAGACTACCGAATTGATGTTGACTCAATGCTTGGGCACGAAGCGCAGGAATTATTTATCAAAGATTTGTTCTACACGCTTGAAAAACGAAAAGCACTACTCGATAAAACGTGGACAGAATTTGAGTGGGATACGTTCATGTATGTGGTCACCGGCAGTGACCGGCTCGGCCATTTCTTATGGGAAGCATACCACAACGCAGAACACAAGCACCACCAAGATTTTTTAAATTTTTTCAAAAAAGTAGACGAACAAATTGGTGACGTGGTCTCGCGCATGCATGAAGATGATAAACTCCTCATGCTCTCAGACCATGGTATGGAACAGGTTAAAACAAACGTGTTCGTGAATGCATTCCTGCGAGAAAAAGGATTTTTGAACGCGGATTATGACCTGCGCGCAGGCTACAATAATATCAAAGAAGGAACCAAGGCATTCTGTCTTGACCCAGGACGAATTTATCTGAATCGAAAAGGAAAATATCCAAAAGGTGAAGTACTTCTTGAAGAAGAAGCAGAAATTATTACTGAATTAATCAAAGCGTTTGAATCGCTTGAATGGAACGCTCAAAAGGTCGTTGCAAAAATCTACAAACGAGATGACATCTATCATGGTCCCTACACGAAAAACGCGCCAGACCTTGTGATTGAGGGAGCGTCAGGTTTTAACATGCGAGGAAACATCATCAAAAAAGAAATCTTTGCAGACGAAATTTTCACGGGCAAACACACCCTCGAAAACGCGTTCATCTATGTTAACACAAAACAACCAAACATCATCCCAGAAAATCCCACCATTGAAGACGTGGTGGACATTATGAAAAAACTCCAACACGTGAATGAACAATGAACTGCAAAAACGGAAACAAAACCTGCTGGAACTGTCCTGCCGCCGTATTCAAAGGAAATGTTGACTTTCGCGCGTGCGGACAATCAAAAGAAGACATCAAATCAAAACAAGGCGACAAAGGCCAAATTATGATTGAATGCTCACGACGACCTGAACTTGGCTACTTTGAACCAAACTTGACATTTGAACAATGCAACCAATGGGAAGAAAGCGAATACGGCTACAAACTAAAAGACATGCGCGTCATGATTCTTGGCATGGATGGCTACCTTGGCTGGAGTCTTGCCCTCAAACTCGCACGACTCGGCTACAAAGTATCAGGGTTTGACAATTACTGGAGACGACGTTGCGTTGCAGAAAAAAATTCGCACTCAATCACGCCAATCCTCCCCATGCAAGAGCGCTTGCAAGCAGCAAAAGAAGTATTTGATGTTGACATCGCCTTTGCAGAAATTGATATTCGCGAGCGAGACAAACTCAAAAACTTTCTTAAAGAACACAAACCAGAAGTAATTATCCATTATGCAGAATGCCCAAGCGCACCCTACAGCATGGTAAACGCTGAGCACGCGATAAACGTACAAGACAATAACGTACTTGGCACACTCGGGCTACTCTTCTTAATTAAAGAACTTGTTCCAGAATCAACACTCATAAAACTTGGAACTATGGGCGAGTACGGAGCCCCCCTCACGGGCAGGCCAATTTTTGAGGGGCTCTTTCCTGCAGATGCTACAATTGAGTGGAAAGGGCAAACGTGGAGTCTTGGCGGGGAGATGACACCACGAGACCCCGTAAGCTTTTATCACGTTTCAAAAGTGCAAGACACGTTCAACGTATATGAAGCATGCAAGTACTGGTGGTTGCGCTCATATGATATCATGCAGGGCGTGATTTATGGCGTGCACACAAACGAAATCAGTAAAGATAAACGATTACTTACCCGTTTTGATGCTGATGAATGGTTTGGCACGGTAATAAACCGTTTTGTTGCTCAAGCAATTCTTGGTATTCCCCTCACTATATATGGAAGCGGCGAACAAATACGCGGATTCATCGCGTTAGAAGACGCCATGCAGTGCATGGTGCGCCTCATCAATTCACCGCCAGAACCCGGACAATATGATGTAGTCAATCAAGTGTCTGGACTCTACAAAGTACGAGAACTTGCAGATACCGTAGCAAAGGTTGGCAAAGAATTTGGCTATACTGTTCGTATACAACGAATCGAAAATCCGCGAGTGGAAGCTGACAATCATCCCCTTGAAGTAGTGTCAACAAAACTTCCAAACACGTTTGGATTCAAGACGCAAACTACGCTTGAGCAGGAAGTGCGACACATGTTTGAAATTCTCACACAACCCGAATCTCTTGAACGCCTTGAAGCAATGAAACATGCAATCATCCCTGAAACACGCTGGGATGGGACTAAGAAAAAATCAGAAACGCTTGAACTCTACAATAACACAGTCAACACTAAAACAAGCAGATTCGAACCAAAGCTTCATGAAACATGACAAAAGAAATCAGCGATAAAACATTTAAACAAGAGGTTCTAGAGAAAACGCTTCCTGTTATTGTCAAGTTTTGGGCAAGCTGGTGTCCGCCATGCAAGGTAATGGAGCCCATGATAGAATCACTTGAAAAACAAATACGCGGACAAGCCATTATTGTGAACCTTAATGCTGACAAAAATCCTTTCACAACTGCCCACTACAACGTAAAAGGGTTGCCAACACTTATCTTTTTCAAAAACGGTGAAGAAAAAGCACGACTCATTGGCGCACAAGGACCACAAACTATACTAAACACACTTGAAACAATATAACCATGAACATCTTGATTACCGGCGGACTGGGATTTATTGGTAGCAACTTCACCGAATACGTGCTCAAAAACACAGACTGGACAGTGCGAATTTTTGACAATTCAACTGACACCGCTTTGCTTGAAAAAAATGAAGACACCGACAACAACAGGGTTACAATCATAGAGGGAGACATTAAAAACAAACAACAAATCGAAAACGCAGTTGAAGGATGCGACTTTGTTGTGCACCTCGCAGCACAAGTAGGCGTAATAGAATCAATAGAAGACCCTCTTTTTGATGCACACACCAACGTGATAGGAACCATTAACATGCTTAACGCATGCAAAAAATATGCCGTCAAACGTGTCGTGCTTGCCTCATCAGCCGCACCGCTTGGCGAACAAGAACCTCCCGTTCATGAACAAAAAGTGCCAAGACCACTCAGCCCTTATGGTGCGAGCAAACTTGCAAATGAAGCGTACGCAAGCGCGTTTGCAGGCTCATATGGACTTAGAACTATCGCATTACGATTCTCAAACGTGTATGGCCCAAAATCAACCAACAAAACAAGCGCTGTTTCAAAATTCATCAAACAAATCGTGGCAGGCGAACAAATCACCATATACGGAGATGGCAAGCAAACCCGCGACCTTATTCACACACACGACATCAGTACCGCAATTTACTTAGCGCTCACAAAAGAACTCAAAAACGCGTTCTCCCTTTTCCAGCTTGGAACAGGAAAAGAAACAAGTGTGAACACGCTTTTCTCGCTTATAGAAGAATCCTGCAAAAAACACGGAATCAGCGTAAAACCGCCTGTGCACGAGCCAGCGCGTGCAGGCGAGATTCTGCGCAATTATTCTGATATTTCTCTTGCAAGAAAAGAGCTTGGTTTTGAGCCGGATGTTAGTATTGAACAAGGCATTGACAGGACCGTTACCTGGTTTGTTCAAACAGCTACATGATTATTAAGCATTAAAAAAACAAGGCTTAGAAAAATAAAAACCATGTCAAGGGTGAGTTCTTCAAAACTTATGGGATACAGCCAGTGCCCTACTTTTACCAAACGCTCATGCGCCTTTCTAAAATAGGTGTGGTCAAACAACCAGTGAGAAAGAGCCGCACAAAATACAATAACACCAGATACTGGTGAAAAAATCATGATAAAAGAGGAAACCACCATAAAAAAGAGAATGCCATACTTGCGATGCAAAAAGCTTCGTTCAAAACCCAAATGCTCAAACGCAGTATTCCACGCTTTTTGCACGCTTAATTCTCCTTTCACACGCCAAAAATTAATCACGTGGTCAAGGTCGATGATTGCTGCAACAAAACCTGCAAGCAAAAAATGCCACCATGCGAGCGGTAAAAAAAGATTGATAACTGCAGCTACACAAAAACCAATCAACACGTGCGTTCGAGGCATCATCATTTCACGTAAAGCGCGTCTATTTGTTTTGCAAGAGAATAATCCTTTTCGGTTACTCTCTTCTTGGCATGCGTAACTAACATAATACGCACCGTATTATATGAATAAATCAACACATCAGGATGATGATTTGCCTGCTCTGCTAGCAACCCAATATGATTAACAAAACCAACTGCAGACATAAAATCCTCAAAAGAAAACTCTTTTACCAACTGCCCATTCTCAAGCTTCCATGCCATACCACACATGATAGGAACGCGTGTTTATTAAAAGCTGCGCTTACCCAGCTCCGCCTCCACCACCGCCAGCGCCGCCACCAAAACCCCCGCCGCCACCAAAACCGCCAGCGCCACCCGAACTCTTGGGCGAACCAGCAGCATACGCGCTATTAAAACCAATATAAAACGCAGGATACCACAAAACAGGCCCAAGCGAACTTCTCTCAAAATCAGGCATAAACAATTCCATTGCCTTAATCACGTTCTGCGCTTCGCCAAGGGCAATACCATACACCAAATATTGTTCCCAGAGCACAACTGATTGAGGAGGGTGTTCTTTTATCAAGCTAAAATCTGACAAGAACTTCTTAAAATTATTCCACTTATAATAAAACAAGGCACCCTCAACAGTTCTGCGCCCCACAACCGCCATAGGCACGACAAGCGTGAGTGCGCTTATCACCACAGAAAAAAGGGTTGCCCACCCAATACTAATTGCAGGATACGAATACGCGCTACTTGACACAAGCACAAAAAACATAAGCGCGACAAAGATGGTAACAAGACTTGTGCCAAGAACAACGTGCACCCCTGTTGCGTCAAATAATTGTTTTTTTGAGAAGCGAGAACTCACCAAGTATTTCCATTCTTTAAACACGCGGTCAAAAGCACGCCAATTTGTTTGATTCTGTATGTGGCCTTGAAACTCGCTCCACAACAATTCATTGCCTTGAGCCACGCTTTTCACGTATTCAAGAACCAACTCTTCAAAATCGCGCAACGGTTTTTTTGCGTGCACAAAGGTAAGTTTGAAATCCTTTTCAACCTTTTTTCCAAAAAGACCCGCTTTCTTGTGTGACACGCGTGTGAGTTTGACAAAACCTTTTGTAACAAGGTCAAAAAGGGTTGCTAAAAACCCGTCAAGCGTAGGTTCACTACTCCTGCCAAGGCTTGCAAGAAACATCGCATTCACTTCAGCAGGCGCGTGCTCAGTTGGGGGTTCACGCTCGTACACGCCAAAATACTCAACGTCAGGCTCGCGACCAAATTTGAGATACACGAGCGCAAACACGAAAAGAGGGAGCAAAATCAAAAGAGGCATGAGTTGGAAAACATAAAACACGAGCGCGTTTTGTGTGTTATGAGTGTTTTGCTGTGCAAGAATTTTTTCCTCTCCAAGACCCGGCATGCGCTGTGCAACATTAGGTTTGGTGAACGCTGCACCGGGCATAAGAGCGCGAAACTCAAGCCACTGCCCTTTTGGCAAATCCTTTGCGGTAATGGTGTACATGCTTTGTGAAGACGCGTAGCGCGCATTCACGCCATAATAGGGTTGAAGCCAGAAGTTACTAACAGGCGTCGAGAAATTAATTGTGGCATACACGTTTTCAAGTGCTTCCCACTCGCGACCCCACACCTGAAAATGAATGTCTGCTACATCATCATACACGTACACCGCACCATTAAGCACGTAGTCAAAACTGACAACCTGTTTTTGATTACATACAGGATTTGTGAACGTGATTTTTCCCGTAGCCTGCGCTGATGAACCACCAATCAACACGGTGTTTGGTATGTTGGCGCTTGGCGCAAAGTTTGTAACACGCTGACCTTGCGCAAGCGGGATGGTACGGTACGCAAACGTGTAGCACCCCGTAAAATCAAACATGATGTCTTCATGAACCGCAATAGAACCGTTTTGGAGCACGTTCACCGTCACGTTTGCGTCAGAAAGCGCGTAATGCTTTTGTGAAAATGAGGAAATGACAAGAGTCGGATGAAAAACTGCAAGCAAAAAAAGAAAAACGCCTAGTGAAAATATAAAAAAAACAAAAACGCGTTCAAATGTGTTGCTTTGAATAATGCGTGCCATGCCTTTTTAAAATGATACTTTTGGCGCACCCTTCTCAGCTTCAGGCAGGTTGAACACGTCTTTTTGCGCAAACCCAAATAGTTTTGCAAACATGTTTGATGGAAACATTTGCACTTTATTGTTGTACATAAGCACTGTGTCGTTGTAGAACTGTCTTGCATACGCGAGTTTATCCTCAGTTTCTGCAAGTTGTGCTTGCAAGCTCACAAAATTCTCATTTGCACGAAGCTTTGGATAATTCTCTGCAACCGCAAACAACGTCTTAAGCGCAGAGGTTAACATATTATTTGCACTCAACTTATCCTCAGTTGATTGTGCAGACATCATGCTTGCACGCGCTTTTGTGACATTTTCAAACACACTTTTTTCATGCTTTGCATACCCCTTAACGGTCTCAACCAGATTTGGAATAAGGTCTGCTCGACGCTTGAGCTGCACGTTTATTTGACCAAGTGAATTCTCAACACGATTTTTGAGCACGACAAGTGAATTGTACACGCTCCACGCCACAATGACAAGGAGCACAATTAACCCAATGGCAATAGCGCCAATCCACTCTAACATACTATCACACAAGACCGAACACACTTAAAACCATTATGTTTTTCAAAAAAAGAATTATATAAAACGGGTATATATCTTCGTGGTAAATTGTATAACTATCTCTGCATACTCTTTATCGAACTGTTTGCCATAATACAAAATACCATTTCTAAAATAGCGCAATTTATTCAAGAGGCGAACTTCTGTTTCAGAAAACTTAAGTTTTCTCGAAAAGGCAACTTCCGCTTCATGAGCGCCATGCCCTACACTTGAAAACCCTTGTTCATACATCTTTGCTCGTATTAAAAACATAATAATATTATAACAGTATTCAACATAATCATTTGCATTCGTATCATCTATGCCAAGTCTATCTACCATGTTCTGTAAAATGAAGAATTTTCGCTTCGCTTCTGACAACATACTTCGTGCTCGCTCTACATCGTTACTTCCTTTTTTTATAACCCCCTCTTCAAGAAATTCTTCAAAAGACTTTACTATTCTCATAACTCAACACCCCCCTCTAAAACAATGCCATTAAGAAGATTATTTTTAAGATGTTTGTGTATAGATTTCCAAGAATCATAAAAATTAATGTTTATCATCTTGTGTAATTCTTTTTCGTATGCCGCAACATTAAGGTATTTTTCTTTTCTTCCAATCACTGCAATGTCAATGTCTGATCCTTTTGTATCTTCTCCTCTTGCATAACTACCAAAGAGAATAATCGTTGCACCTGCAAGTTTTTCCTCAAGAAAATCAGATAAACCAGAAACATAGACCAATCTAAGATTTTCAACACGTTTAAGTTGAATCGCTCGTGGATAGTTTATATTAAAAGACACGAAATGTGCAGTTCTAGTCTTTTCTCGCTTCGCGAGATTCTCATCTAAAAGCCGATGTACTGCTTTAGAAACAGCAGTAGGAGAAACGGATAATAAACCAGCTAGTTCTCGCTGACTTAATTTTTCTCCCGCCCGCTTGCACAACAAAGAAAATAATGCTGTTTCAAGTCGTGTAAACTCTTGTTTATACTTATCCATTTTAGTTTAAATGTGTCTATTTTAGTTTATATATGTTTTGATAGACAACCACTCAAAAAAAGAGAATTTTAAAAACTATGAGCAGGTGATAAAACACTATAAAAATCTGGACTGAAATTGGTTACGTTGCATACTACACTCAAAATCTCAGAAAGGACAAACAATTATTCAAACAAAAAAAATTATAGACTCACAAATAAAAGCAAGCAGGGCGCTATGTAACAAACGCGTTACGCATAAAAATTATAAACCACAAGCACGAAACTATTTGCACTCAATCAATCTCGTATAACCACCCCACCATTTAACAAAAAAAAAGCAAAAACTATTTATAATGTTCGTATATACGAACAAAGTAATGACTACTGAGACGCGTGAAGACTACATTCGCGCCATCTGGAAACTCAAAGAAAAAAACGGCGCGGTCAAATCAAAAGACGTGGCAGAAATGACGGGTCTTGCAAAATCAACGATTTCTGAGCGCCTGCGCGGCCTCAAAGATGAGGGGCTTGTCACTTTCAAACCCTACACCGACATAACACTCACCAAAAAAGGAGAAGCGCTTGCAGCAGAGCTCACGTACAAGCACAGGCTCATTGAAGTTTTTTTACACAAAACACTGGGCATGCCCATCAACAAGATTCATGACGAAGCAAACCGGCTTGAACACGCGTTTTCTGACGAGTCAATCACGCATCTTGCGCGCTTTCTTGGCAACCCAAAAAAAGACCCGCACGGCAGCCCCCTACGAGGCAAAAAACCATGAACAAGCTCATCATCGCTCTGTTTGGGCTCCTGCTTTTGGGCGGGTGCACCGCGCAAACTACGACTGATGACGCGCGCATACGCGTCGTGACCACGATTGGCATGATTACTGACATCGTCCAAAACGTGGGCGGCGACTACGTACGCGTGACGGGTCTTATGGGTCCTGGCGTTGACCCGCACCTCTACAAAACAAGTGAAGGAGACGTGCGCGCCATGAGCAGCACAGACATCATCTTCTACAACGGACTGCATCTGGAATCAAAAATGGGCGACGTGATTGAAGGCATGGAACAGCTCACGCACGTTGTTGCCGTTACTGACTACCTTAACAAAAGTGAACTGCTTGATTTTCCCGCGTTTCCCGGACAATACGACCCGCACGTCTGGTTTAACGTGAAATACTGGATGAACGCAACACAAAAAGTCCGCGATGAACTCATCAGATACGACCCTGCACACGCGCAGTACTACAAAGACAACGCACAAACCTATCAGGCAGGTCTTGAAGCGCTTGACGCGTACGTGACTGCCCAGATTCAGCGTGTACCCGAACAACAGCGCGTACTCATCACAGCCCATGACGCGTTTAGTTATTTTGGGCGCGAATACGGCCTTGACGTGCGCGGACTCCAAGGCATCAGCACTGAAGCTCAGGCAGGCACAGGCGACGTGCAAGAACTTGTTGACTTCATTGTTTTGCAAAAAATAAAAGCCATCTTCATTGAATCATCTGTTCCTGAACGAAACATAAAAGCAGTGGAAGAAGCAGTTGAGGCAAAAGGCTGGAACGTGTCAATTGGCGGCGAACTCTTCTCTGACGCCATGGGTGACGCGGGCACGTTTGAAGGCACGTACATAGGCATGGTCACGCACAACGTGGATACCATCGTGGGCGCACTCTCGTGATTAGTATGAAAAAAGAATTAGCACTCAGCGTAGACGACTTAACCGTTGCGTACAACGAAAAACCAGTACTTTGGGACATTGACGCGCACGTGCCTCAAGGCGTGCTGCTTGCCATTGTCGGACCAAACGGGGCGGGAAAAACAACGTTTATCAAAAGCGTGCTTGGACTTATTAAACCCGCAGCGGGCACGGTCACGTTTTTTGCCAAACCCTACCAGGCAAAACGAAAAAAAATAGCGTACGTGCCTCAGCGAACCAGCGTTGACTGGGATTTTCCCGCAACCGTGCTTGACGTGGTGCTTATGGGAACGTACGGCCAGCTTGGCTGGATTCGCCGTGCTGGAAAAAAACAAAAACAACACGCATATCAAAGCCTTGAGCGCGTTGGCATGAGTAAATTTGCAGACCGCCACATCAGCCAACTCTCAGGCGGCCAACAACAACGCGTCTTTCTTGCGCGCGCACTTGTTCAAGACGCTGACGTGTATCTCATGGACGAACCCTTTGCAGGCGTTGACACAACCACTGAACAAGCAATTCTCGCACTCTTGCAAAACCTGCGAAAAAAAGGAAAAACCGTGATTGTTGTGCACCACGACTTGCAGACCGTGAAAAAATATTTCGACTGGGTCATGCTTCTTAACGTGCGAAAAATCGGTTTTGGACCAGTTGAAAGCGTGATGACAAACGAGAACTTGAAAAAAACGTACGGGGGCACGGCTGCATTTCTAGAAAACGAGTGAAACCACACCATGCTTGAACTCTTGTACAACCTTTTTTTTGATTACACACTTCGAAATGTGGCGCTTGGCTCTGCCACTATTGGGGTGCTCTCAGGCGTGCTTGGTAGCTTTGCTGTGCTTCGAAAAAAAAGCCTGCTTGGAGACGCAATCTCGCACGCAGCCCTTCCTGGCATTGCACTCGCATTTCTTTTTACCCTTAGCAAAAATTCGCTTGTACTCCTTTTTGGCGCCATGCTCGCCGGTCTTGCAGGCGCAAGCATCGTGCTTATCGTGCACAAAAACAGCAAGATAAGTGAAGACGCCGCGCTTGGCATTGTCCTCTCCTCATTTTTTGGGCTGGGTATTTTTCTTCTCACCATTATACAACGCATTGCAAGCGCAAAAAAAGCAGGTCTTGAAACCTTCCTGTTTGGCAACGCATCAACCATGCTTGCAAGCGACGTGTACACCCTGCTCTTTTTTGCAGGCCTCGCGCTCGCGCTGACCGCGCTTTTTTGGAAAGAGTTCAAGCTCGTTTCCTTTGATTACGCGTACGCTAAAACCCTGGGGTTTCACACTCTTGGCATTGAAGCGCTCATTACTGCGCTTATCGTGCTTGCTATTGTGATTGGACTCCAAACTGTTGGCGTCGTGCTTATGAGCGCGTTTATTATTGCGCCTGCAGTTGCAGCACGCCAATGGACTAAAACCCTCTTTGGCATGGTCACACTCTCAGCACTGTTTGGCGCCGTCTCAGGCGTGAGTGGCGCCATGATAAGCAGCGCTCAGCGAAACGTGCCAACAGGACCCGTTATCGTAATTGTCATGAGTTGCATTGTCTTTTTTTCCCTGCTCTTTTCTCCAACACGCGGCATTGTAAGCGAAAAAATCAAAGACGCAAAAAAACGAAAAAACCTTGACGTCAAAGGCGTGCTCATAGACGTGTTCTTACTCTCACACAATCACGCGAAACGAACCCACCCTCACCACGTGAGCGCGATTCAGGCAGTGTCGCACGCGTCAGCAAAAAACAGTCTTGACGTGCTTGAACAACTCGGGCTTGTAACACAAGACGCGCACGAGTATTGGCGCCTTACTCCTGCTGGCGTGCTGGAAGCAGAAAAAATACTGCAAAAAAAAGGAGGTGGTCCCTCACATGTTAGTGCAAGCTGAAATCATCCTGCTTGCAAGCGTAGTCGCAAGCGCGTGCGCCATTCCCGGTGTGTTCTTGGTATTGCGAAAAATGAGCTTACTAAGCGACGCAATAGGCCATTCTATTCTTTTAGGAATCGTGCTCGGGTTTTTTATCTCACGCACCCTCAACTCACCGCTCCTCATTATAGGCGCAGCACTCATGGGCGTGTTCTCTGTTTTTTTAACCCAAAAAATCAAGAACACCGGCAGAGTTAAAGAAGACGCTTCAATTGGACTGGTGTTTCCCTTTCTCTTCTCGCTTGGCGTTATTCTTATCACGCGATTTGCAAGCAGAGTGCACATTGACACTGACGCAGTCCTGCTTGGAGAAATTGGGCTTGCACCATTCAACCGGCTCGTGCTTGGAGGCATTGACCTTGGACCCGTTTCATTATGGATTATGAGCACAGTACTCGCGCTCAACGTGCTCTATGTTATCACATTCTACAAAGAGCTCAAGCTTGTAAGTTTTGACCAGGGACTTGCAAAAAGCCTTGGCTTCTCAACAGGATTTATCCATTACAGTCTTATGACTTTAGTAAGCATCACCACAGTAAGCGCGTTTGACTCAGTTGGCGCCGTGCTCGTTGTTGCCCTTATCATCGCGCCAGCTGCGAGCGCCTACCTTCTTGTTAATAGTGTGTCATCAATGCTTTTTTTGAGCGCGGTTTTTGGTGTGCTCTCAGCAGTCACGGGCTACGCGCTTGCAAGCATGTTTAACGCATCTATCGCAGGCGCTATCGCAGTCATGACGGGCGTGTTCTTTTTGTGCGCATTTCTTTTCTCACCCCGCCACGGTGCGTTTTTCAGGCTTGCAAAGAAACGGGGGCAGAAAAAACTGTTTTCACTCCACATGCTGCTTGTGCACTTGCTTGACCATGAAAAAACACGTGATGAACCAGTGGAGAACACGATTGCAAACGCAGTAGAGCACATGAAATGGGCGCCTGCTTTTTCGCGCGAACTCGTCTTGCTTGGCACAAAAAAAGACTGGCTCTACGAAAAAAAACAGCGCCTCTACCTCACCTCCACGGGCAGAAGCGTTGCAAAACAGGTCATGCAAACGACAAGAATGGAGTATTAAGCAATAAACTGCATGCCCTTAAACAAAATAAGCGGAGCAATAAATGCTGATTTTTGAATTGGCTCACTGCCGATTGCGTTGATTTTCTTGATTGTATCAAACACGTTTCCGCTTATCATGCCTGACGAAATCGCGTGCGTTACCTCACCATTCTCAATTGCATACGCTTTTGCAAGCTCATTGCTAAAATCGCCTGACACGGGATTGCTCATGTGCGCGCCAGACACGCTTGACACGAGCACGCCTTTTTTAATTCCTGAAATAATATCGCTGCGCGATGCTGTTCCTCGCGCGATTACCACATTTGATGCACCAATTGCAGGACGAGCAGTAAGTGATGAACAATTGCCTGTTGATTTTCTCTTTGCCAGATTTGCAGTGTAATAATCGTAGAGTCCTGACTTGAGCACGCCTTTTTCAATAAGCACCGTCTTTTTTGCGCCAACACCTTCACTGTCAGACTCGTACGAGCCAAGACCATACTCAATTGTGGCATCATCAACAATGGAGAGTTTTGGTGACGCAACTTTTTCGCCAATCTTATGCGAAAAAAACGAATCTCCTTTGTGCAGAGCATACCCGTTGAGCGCTGAAACAAGGGTTTCACCAATCACATCCTGCAACGCCTCATGCTCCAAAACAACCGGGTACGTGCCGGTTTGGATTGGCTTTGGGTTTTGACTCTTGAGACATTCATCAATTGCTTCTTTTGCCACTTTTCCCGGGTTTGGTTGTTTTACAAACATATGACCTGACGAGCCAGTAATGTTGTTTTTGATAACATCCAGGCTCATTGAAACACCTGCACGTATGTGCGAGTTTGACACGCCATTTGAATTTGCAACCAAGACCCGATGATGGCCTGTGCCCAGCCAAAGACCATGCATGCTCACCTTTGCGTGTTTTACCATATCAAGCATGAGTTTTGCGTGCGCACCCAAATCCTCAACACTCATATCAAGGAGCGCAGGCTCAAAGAGCTTGACTGACGCTTTTGTGTCCTCAACAGGCAACCCCTTGAAGTGCCGGTCTTTTTCTGAGATGCGCGCAAGCTTTGTTGCCTGTTTGAGCGTTTCCTCCCACGTATCAGTGCGCGACGTGGTTGCAACACCAGTTCTGCCATCAGGAAGCGTGACGCGAATAATCATGCGCTTTGAGTGCGAAAAATGAGGATAGAGAAGTTTATCTTTTTCATATACAAGCGACGTTTGCGTGCTCTCAGTAATACCCAGTTCTATATTATTGCGTTTATCACGTTTAATGATTTTATTACTCAGCTCTTCCACCAACAACCACCTTACTAATACGCATGTGCGGCGCAAACTCGCCAACAGGCACGCTTTGACCTGCTTTTCCGCAAAAACCTCCTTCTGAGAGCACACTCTTTTTGCCAATACCATCAATAAGTTGCAGAGTTTTGAGAATGTTTCCTGTCAAACTCACATCGCGAAGCGGTGTCGTTATCTCGCCATCCTTGATGAGCCATGCTTCTTGCGCGCCAAACACGAATTTTCCCTCAGTGGGAATGACTTGGCCGCCACTTGAACCTGCCGCGTACACTCCCTCTTTTATGTCACGTATGAGTTCGTCTTTTGTGAACGTTCCCGGTCTAAGAATAGACGTGCTCATGCGAGGAATGGGAAAATGATAGACTGACTGGCTTCTGCCATTACCGGTTGGCTCTGCTTTCATTTTTGATGCGGTATCAAGTGAGTGCAAATAACCCGTGAGCACGCCATCCTTGATAAGCGGAGTCGTGGTTTTTTTCACCCCCTCACTATCATACTGGTACGAGCCAAAACTATGCTGGACCAGGCCGTCGCTAAAACTCACCAAAGGGCTTGCAACCGCTTTGCCCATCATGCCTTTCATCACTGACGCACCCTCCAAAATTGCATCAGCCTCGCAGGCGTGGCCTACTGCTTCATGAAAAAACACGCCAGAAAGTGCGCCATCACACACAAGCGGAAGCGTTTTTGCCGGCGCGTGTTTTGCATGCAATAAGCGAAGCGCCATAGCAACCGTATCTTGGGCAAGACCAACAATGCCCTTGTCATAAAACACTTCCAAACCCCCCGTGCGCGCATCACCTTTGTGCGCGCGCTGCATAACATCTCCTTCGCGCGCAAGCGCGCTTACGCTATACATGGTTTTGTAATCAGTCTCAAAGAGCATACTTCCTTCACTGTCATAAAACTCGTTTTTTGATTTCACACTTGCAAGCGTTGCAAACACGCGTCTGACGCGTTTGTCAACACCTTTTGTTGTTTTTGAAAGTAAGAGTACGCGTTTGAGTTGCTTTTCAAGGTCTTCGCCAAACGGGTTTTTCTCAGGAGTAACGGTTACGCTGTCTTTAACGCGCTGTTTTTTAATATGCACGTTTGCGCCGCGAACGCGGCCAAGCTTGAGTGCTTCACGAAACGCGTCTTGAAGGTTTTTCGTGTTTTGGGATGATACCATAACCCATGAGCCCTTATACACGCCGCGAACCCACAATGCTTTTGCATTATGTGCACCAAGCGATTTTACGGACTGGTCTTCAACTGCAAGGTTTTGCGCAATTGAATCAGAAATAAGCATATCCCAATAATCAAACTCGTTTGCAATGCGTGGAATCTTCATCAAAACAATACTATGGTTCAAACGTTATTAAGGTTTACTTCACCACGCTGCTAATCTTCTTGCTCACATCCTGACTGTTTTTTAGCGCGTGCTTAACCACTTCAGAAATAGTCTTAACCGGAATAATTCTTATGCCCTGCAATTCCTTTTTTGAGAGCACCACATCTTTTTCGTTCATAGCAGGAATAATCACCGTTTTGTATCCTGCGCGCACTGCTGCTTCTATTTTTTCGTTCACGCCGCCAACAGGCATGACCTCACCAGAAATTGACAAGCTGCCGGTCATTGCTATTTCCTGTTTGACTGGCAATTTTTCAAGAGAAGAAATAATCGCGGTTGCAATGCTAATTGACGCGCTATCGCCTTCAACACCCTCATACGTTTGCAAGAACTGGATGTGAATATCATAATTCTCAATATTTTTTGACGAGTACTGTTTGATGACTGCGCTCACGTTTTGCACTGCCTCTTTTGCAATATCTCCAAGCCGTCCGGTTGCAATAATTTGTGACTCGCTCTTGCCAAACGAGCGGGCAACAACCGCTTCAATAGGCAGCACGATTCCTGAATGCGTTTCAGCACTGCCCAACACGGCAAGACCATTCACGCGGCCAACTTCTGCACCCTTGTTTCGAAGGATTTGATAGTCTTTCTTTTCAGTGGTGAATTTCTCAGTCATTTGCTGTTCAAGAGAACGCGCATACGTTTTTGCAGAGGTCACATCTTCTGGCTGTACATGTGTATGCTTTTTTTCGCGCGCAATATCACCTGCAACACGGATAAGACCGCCAAGGTCGCGAAGTTTGAGCGTGAGATGTCCTTTTCTTCCTGCACGGCGTCGTGATTCATTAACAATTTCAAGCACAGCATCACGCGTGAAATGAGGAATTTTTGTGTCCTTAACTACTTCCTGAGCTACAAATCTAGCGAGGTATTCGCGGTTTTCTGGCGTGTCTGGCATCGTGTCATTCATGAATACTTCATATCCATATCCGCGGATACGCGAGCGAAGCGCAGGATGCATTTTCTGCGTGGTTTCAGCATTTCCTGCAGCAACAAGAATAAAATCGCAGGGAGCGGGCTCGGTTTGAATCATGGCGCCGCTTGAACGTTCGCTTCTTCCAGTGATTGTCATTCTCTTTTCCTGCATGGCAGTCAAGAGTTCAATTTGCGTTTTTGGGCTCATAGTTGCGATTTCATCAACAAACAAGACGCCCTTGTTTGCTTTGTGAATCGCGCCTGCAACCACTAACTCGTGGGCGGGCGTACCAAGACCGCCAGAATTAGTGGCTAACACGTCGCTTGCGATAACATTACCCGATTCAGTAGTAATATTATAGATATGCTCATCAACATCAATTTCACGAATTGATGTAATCTTATCCTCTTTCAAACTCATCTAGAATTGATAGGTCCGCTATCTTTAAAATAGTTTTTATACGATGTGCAGAAAGAATCATGCCACAAGAATAGTGTTTCCTACTCTTAAATCACGCGCAGCTACTTGTCCGTTATTTGTAAATATCTTATGTTCTGGGGTAACGGTTACTTTTTTCCCGCTCTCTGTTTTTATTTCAAACATTTTTCCACAATAGGGTCTCCTGTTTACTGCCACTACACCAACAGGTGCAACCATGTCCTCCTTAGCTCCAAGAATTGAATACTCTTTTTTTGGAAGGAAAACAGCCTCATAGCCTTCATCATTCCTTTCAACTGAATCTTTGTATTTTAATAAAATATCATCTACAAATTCCTTTATTTCAACAACCTTCTCTTCTTCTTTATCTCTTAAGGTTACATAATTAGAAGCCAAAAAACATTGAAACGGATCGTGCTTGACATCTCCTAAAAGCGCACCCTCATGACTGCCAGTTGCATCAACAAAGGGAGCCATTGCTTTTCCGGTGTTGTCTACCACGATTTTTGGCGCAAGCACTTGCACGCGCTGTTTTCGAAGCTGGTAGGATGCTAAATACACCATAAACACAATAAGAAGCGCAAGCGTGGTAATCGTGCTTGCAATGCGGTTTGCTGCTTGCAGCACATCACTCTCACCCCTGCTTAAAAAGTCAAAAACAAAACCAACAAGATTGATAACAAGAAGCATGCCAATCAGAATAAAGAGCGTTCTGTCGCGCCCGCTTGTCATGCTGCGCACTTGCTCTTTTATGCGCATTGTTCTTCCTTCACCTGCAGGAACCGTGGTGATAAGCGGGTGGTCTGTGTCTTTATCATTTGGAAGGCTGAGGATGTCAACAAGCTTTTCTTTTGACAATAATTCAGCAAGCGCTTGACCAAGCATTGACTTTCCGGTTCCCGGAGAACCAATAAGAAGGATATTTCTTCGCTGACGCGCTGCTTTTTGCACGATTTCAACTGCTTTTTCCTGACCAATAACTTGGTTAAGCGTTTGCTTGTCAACGCTAATCTCGCTTGTTGTTTTAAAGCCAAACTCTTTAGACACCATGCACTAGTGATAGATACCGTTCTATTTTATATATCGTTCGAAACTTCAAAGACCATCATCAACACTTTTGAGAATAATATCATCATCAATGCGAAGACCAAGCGCGGGAATAATAGACAAACTAATGAGCGCAACAAGCAACACCCCCGCGCCAAGACCAAACAATTCGCTTGCCAACCCCACAGGAATAATTATTAACACAAAAATAAAGCTGTTTACAATCGCGCTAAACGAACCAATAGTTGCGCGCGTCATTGACGGAACAAACCGGTTTTGGTAATCGGCAAACACCGCGCCAAAAAGCCCGCTTACAAACATGAACAGGTGCGCGTTTACCAAAAAGAACACAAGCGAGTCTGAAATGCCAAGAAGCCCAAGAGACGCAGCATACAATATCATCACAAGAATTGAGAAATATTTTGGTTTCAAAAACGTTTCAATAAAAGAACCCACCTTAACACCAACTCCCTGCATAATGGCAAGCGCGGCGTACACAAACCCAAACAAGAACAAATTTACGCCAAATCCCGCAAGATAAAACTGGATGTAGATAAGAATAACAAGGCTGATATTGCTAAGCACCGCAAGCGCGAGCATGAGAATCACATAGGGGCGAACATGCAGCATCAGCGTGATTGCATTAATGGTTTCCTTCCACACCGTTTTTGCTTTGATGCGCGCAGTTGATTCAGGCTCTTTGAATTTAAGAGCAACAAAAAGCGCGATAAGAGATATTACACTCATAAGCGCAAAATTGAGGCGATAATTGATTGACGCAATAAACGCGCCAAGAATAACTGCACTTCCAAGACCAATAAGACGAAAAAGCGCGTTGTTGCTAAACGCGAGTTTTGCAAAGCGCGTTCTGCGTTCCTCACGAAGCGAATCATACATAAGCGCGTCACCTGACCCGCTATAAAACGTGCTGCCAAACGCGGCTAGAGAGAGCACAAAAAGAAATGAGAAAAAAGAGTGGGAAAAAATAGTAAGAAACGAGGCAAGCCCAAAGAGCACGCACGCAACCACAATTGACTTTTTTCTTCCTGAAACATCAGCAAACACGCCGGTTGGAAGCTCGCTTAAAAGAATAACAAGAGGACCTATTGCCTGAAGAATAAAGATTTGTGCAACAGACAAACCATTATCCTGCAAGAACACGACAATTGTTGACGCAGCGAGATTTGCAAATAAAAAGAATGAAAGAATATAATTGAGCCCAATGTTTCTTCGATATGCACTCATTGCGTATCAAGTGAAAGGAGGGCAAAACACTAAAAGGTTTACTCAAAAGCGTCTTCAAATTCAACTGACGGCCGGTCACCAACACTGGGGACCGCTGCTTTTGAGATAATCATGATATCAGAGATTGCTCGAACCATTTGGTGCGGAACAATGACGCCACGAGCGCCGCGCAATACCTTGAAAATAGGGCTTTCAGGGGTTGCATTAATCTTCCATCCCAGTACTTTATTCTGCTGAACAATCGCGTCATCAACTTCTCCAAAGAACTCTCCAGCATCAGTGTAGACAGGAATGTTCCAGACGCTGCTTACAATTTTAGTTTGAATCAATTAACCGTCACCTACGCATATGATATCAGACCGCATTTAATTAAGTTTTCTCTTATCCTAATATACTATTAAGGGCGCTAGCTTGAAAAAAAGTCATTTGCCGTGTTTCTATCCCCTTCCTGCACGGTTTTAATAGGTTCAGGCTCTGATTTTTTAGGCTCAGCAGTTTTTTCTTCTTGTTTTGGCTGCTTGACTGCTTTTGGTTTTTTTGGAGATTTTTGCTTTTGTTCAGGCTCAGCCACGGGTTCAACGAGTTTTTGCTGGGTTTCTCCGGGTGTTTTAGTAAACGCTTGTTTGAGCTGTTTTTCTGTAACATTAAAATATTTAAAAAATTTGGGCGTGAGACGCAAAAGCTTTGTTTTACCATACTCTTCTGCCTGCACCAAGCCAAGAGCAATTAATTCATTTACGTGACTATAACTCTTGTTTCCGCGCGCCTTGATAATGTCTGACTGCGTGATTGGCGAGCGGTACGCAACAATAGCAAGCGTCTTGAGAAGCGTGCTTGAAAATTCTGCTTCCAAAAAATTCTTGATTTCAGGAACAAACTCATCTTCAACATTGAGTATGACCTGCTGGCTCGTGCTTGAAATTTTAAACGACGAGTTGGTTTGCACATACTTTTTTTGCAAACCAGACACTAACTCATCTAGTTGCTGGTCGTTTAATGACATAAAACGCTTTATTTTCTGGCGTGCGAGCGCTCCTTCGCTTGCAAAAAGCAATGCTTCTAAAAACCGTTGTTTTTTTTCTGACACGTCTCAAAATCCTCCCTCTCTGCTAATGCAAGACTGTAGTATGCGATGCGCGTTTAAAATCATTGTTGTTCATCGTTCTCGTTTAACTCTTCTTTGGCAAGGTCAGAATCATCAACAATCTCAACCATGATGTCGCCAAAACTTTTTTCTTGCAAAAGGTTCACCCGACCCCGGTTTGAGAGAATAATAAGCGGGATAAATGTCCAGATAATATCCTCACGCGACTGCGAGGGCGTGAGTTTTGAAAAGGGCAAGGTGCGCTTTTTTAACGTAGAAAAAAGGCTTCGCAAACGGTCAAACACAAGAGTCAATTTTTGGCTGATTTTCATTTCTTTAAACGTGTGCTCAAACTTTTTTCGCTCTTGAAGTGCGTGCATGCGCTCGTGGCGCGCTTCTTTTCTATTTTTTACGGTGAGTGCGGAATCAAGCGCGCCCATGAGCTCTTGGAGCGTGACTTTGCGCGTTTTTGGTAAGGGAATTCGTGGCTCCAAATCCCGCACTTCAAGGGTAATGTCTTCTAGCAGGGAAACATGTTCTTGTTGTTCTTGCTCGTTTTTGTCTTCTTTGAACGCAAAATGTTTGCTTTTCATGCGCAAAAGAATGGCAGCAATAAGAAGGATTTTTCCAGATAGCCTGAAATTGAGGTCTTTTAATTCTTTGATTTTTGCAAGGTACGCTTTTGTGAGTTTTGAAACGTCAATGTTCCACGGGTCAATGCCCTGCTCGCGCACAATATCAATAACCAAATTCTCCCACGTGAGTTCGTCATTGAGAATTTTTTGGTATAAATCTTCACGTTTTTGCTCTTGACCATTCTCACTCATAGATAACACACGTGCATGCGGGAAATAAAAAGAATGTGCTACTTAGTCCTACTTGTAGTTGTCGCACGCGTAGCCGTCTCCACTATTGAAGAGTTCAGTGATTTCTGTTGCATTCAAGGTTTTGTTAAACACCATGAACTCGTCAATCTATCCGCTTGAACAAACCGCAGCATCAATAGTCACTTTCTCTCCAGATACAAGAAACACATGACAGGGCGAGCCACCTGTTATGATTGTGTCATAACAATGATCAACATCAGTTGAGTTACCATCTTCGCTAATACTGAACGTGGTGGCACAATAGGGGAGACTCTTTGCATCATCAGTATTATTAATGAAATTGTCCATTGACAAACAATGCTGAGCACACTGATTACGGAGATTTACAATAGCGGGGCTTGTAACCGCTTCAGGTGAACTTGCAGTCGAAGATGATGGAAACAAAATATCATGCAATACAGGGTATAGAACAAACAGGGATACGGCAAAACTCAAACCTAACAATACTCCAACACCAAGCAAGAAATATTTGTTTGCGAGTAAGCGCCCCTTCACAAGTACTTACCATTCACACGTGATTATAAAATTTTCTCAACTAACTTGTGAAAACCGTTGCGGTAATGACAGAAAAAAGGAGCACAGAAATTGATAGAAGAAAAATGAACAGATACTTCTTCTGATTCACGCAAGCCCTCCACTAGGGTACGGGCAAAGCAAGTATATAAAATGATAAGGAAATCTTGGAAAAAAGAGACAACAGAAATCCTTCTGAAGGAAACTTTATATTGACAAACCCCAGTAGAGCTTTTACATGCGTAGTCAAATTCTTGAAAACAAATATTTTTTTTTAATATTAGGAATCCTTATTGGCATAATCATTTCAGCAACAGTAGCATTAGGTGTTTTTACAGTAACTGATCAACAAACAAAAACGGGCACAGGAGCAATTGCGCCTGTATCACCAGGTTCATCAGTAACAGCTTCAGCAGACATCGCATGTAAAACATTTGGAGGCGCTGGTTGTTCTAGCATATCAGAGTGTAACCTCCACAATGGTACTGCGCTTGGAATCGACCGAAATCTTTGCGGAAGCAACCAAGTCTGCTGCTCAAATTAGACTAATCTGAAAAATCAAATCGCGGCACTTCACTCCAATTAATTTTTTCTTCAACTACTATTTGTGTTAATGTTTGCGTGGAAGAATTATTGTACATTGCAAGTGTTTGATTTGTTTCATTTGTAGAATTAGTTGAGTTAGTGAGGTTCAATGCTGAACCAGTAAGCGCGAATAAAAACAAGACAGAGAATGATAGACTAAAAATGAACAAATACTTCTTCTCGTTCACGTAAAACTAACTTAAAAAAAAAGAGAGGTTGGCGAATACTTCGCCTAACCAAAATAACTTGCTTCCATTGGCTGCTTTGCCTTCAAGCTCTTGAGACGCTTAACAAAGTCCTCATAAAAATCTTTGACTTCATTACTAATTGACGGGTTCACATCTTTGAAAGCTTTGTCAAAATGCGCTCGAGATACAATCTTTGCATTCTTATCCTCACGCAAAGCAATCAACGCAGCCTCGCGCACGAGCGCATTAAGGTCAGCGCCGCTAAACCCTTCAGTCTTTTTTGCATACACTGCTAAATCAATATCCTTTGCAAGAGGAACCGCAGTGCTCTGCGTTTTCAAAATTTGCAAACGCGTCGCCTCATCAGGCACGCCCGTAAAAATCATCTTGTCAAAGCGACCAGGACGCAAAAGACCCGTATCAATCATATCTGGACGATTCGTTGCCGCAATCACGACCACGTCATGCAACTGCTCTAAACCATCCATCTCGGTTAAGAGCTGATTGACCATGCTCTCCTTAACCTTGGTGCCCATCTCAACGCCCCGACGCCCAGCAATGCTATCAAGTTCGTCAAAGAAAATAATAGCAGGAGCGACTTGACGCGCTTTTCTAAAGATTTCACGCAAACCCTTCTCTGACTCGCCAACCCACTTGCTCAAGAGTTCAGGACCCTTCACACTAATGAAATTTGCTTCACTCTCGTTTGCAACCGCCTTAGCAAGCATGGTCTTACCTGTTCCTGGAGGACCATAAAGCAAGATGCCGCTTGGCGGTTTGATGCCCAGGCTGGTAAATGAGTCAGGATATTTAAGCGGCCACTCAACGCTTTCTTTAAGCTCTTCTTTGA